>JAQVLS010000086.1 GCA_028704035.1 Desulfotomaculaceae bacterium
CAGTATCAACCTGGCCGAGGAAGAAAGAGAACAGAAAAAGGCGGCAAAGGGGAACAAGCCCGCGGAAGAGGCGGCTGCTGTAGAATTAAAGGAAGCAAAAACCCGTACCCGCAGAAAAACATCATAAATGAGAACGGGGACATACCTCCTCCACAAAGGAATACTCATAAGGGGAGGTGTGTCCCCGTTTCTATGTCATTGTACTGTTAACGGCAGATTGACGCTGAGGGATATGCTCCCATTCCTATGTCTGGTAATCTTTAAATTTCCTTGGCTGTCTGAATTAATAAACACCTGGAGGTTAACATGATAAACCTGCCCCTTCTCCGCCCCATGCTGGCTACTAGTTCTAAGCCATATGACAGTGAGGAACATCTTTTTGAAGTGAAGTGGGACGGTTACCGCTGTTTGTCCTACCTCGAGGGAAAAAACACGGTTCTGTACTCGAGGAACGGTATTGACCTAACCGGTAAATTCCCGGAACTTGCCGGGTTGCACGTGCAGGTTAACAGCGCACCGGCAATATTAGACGGGGAGATAGTGGTGTTTGAGAAAGGGAAGCCGTCCTTTACCGCACTTCAGTCCCGGGGCAAGATGAAAGACCTAAAGATGATCGGCCGGACTGCTATGAGGCGCCCGGCTGTTTTTATAGTTTTTGACGTGCTTTATGCAGGCGGTAAGAATGTTATGGATCTGCCGCTGGAAAGACGCAGGGCACTGCTGGATCAGATCGTTGCCGGCGGTAAAGAGATTGTCATATCTCAATACGTAAACAAGAATGGGCTGGATTTATACAGCGCCTGTGTTGCTCAAGGACTGGAAGGTGTCATGGCTAAAAAACTTGGCAGCGCCTACTTGTCTGGCAGGCGTTCACCCTACTGGCAAAAGATCAAGCATACCAGGGAGACGGACCTGGTTATCTGCGGTTACCAGCACAGTTCTGCCGGCGGGGGACTTGGCTCTCTGGTGCTGGGCGGGTACCGGGAAGGCAGGCTGGTTTACCAGGGAAAGGTCGGGACCGGTTTTAGCCGGCGTGAAGCAGAAGTTTTGCTTGAAGGCCTGCGTAAACTAGAGTTATCGGGGGGGACACTCAAAGTCCCACAGGAGGAAAAACAGCGCACCATCTTCGTGCGGCCGCTGTTGGTCTGTTCCGTGGATTATCTTACCACTACCAGTGAAGGCTATCTTCGCCACCCGGTATACCGGGGCGTACGCCGGGATAAGCTGCCCGAAGAATGTCATGCTGTAGGGATATAATAATAGAAAAAACCCATTATTAGGGGACATTTTCATTTTAACAGCACAATAAGCGAAATAAGAAAAGAGCGGCAAAAAACAAGGGAATTACCAATTGCACAAAATACCAGAGCTGTCCACCAGTGCGACTGCGTTATCTATGCTTAAGTTGTTTTATGTTGATTATTGATATTAATTTATGACCAGGTATAGACTGAAGAAACGTTTTGTATTATGCTTATTAATAAGCAGGGTTCCTTCTCGTTGGGCCGTTATTTAATAAGTTGTTTAGTTCTGTTGCCCCATGTGCAGCTATGTAACGGGAGCCGGAGTTTAAAAGCTCTATTAGCAATGAGACTAAAATTATTTACGAAAGAGTGTGTTGAAGATGCGTTTTGTTATTGTCGCCGGGACGCCTTCGTCAGGTAAGACATCGGTAATGGTGCACACCATCCGTCATCTATTAAGAAGTGATCTTGCGGTGGCCGCTTGTAAAATCGACTGTCTGCAGACCTCGGATGATGCAAGGTACCGCCGGCTAGGTATACCAGTAGCAGTGGGTCTAAGTGACTATATTTGCCCGGATCATTTTTATGTGGCCAATCTGGAGGAAATTGAAGCCTGGGCAATGGACCAAAAAGCGGATGTGTTGGTTTTGGAAACCGCAGGGCTATGTCACCGCTGTGCCCCGGCAGTATATGGTTGCCTATCTGTTTGTGTAATCGATAATTTGGTTGGTGTTGATACACCCAGGAAAGTGGGGCCGATGCTCAGCTCTGCTGATATTGTGGTTATTACCAAAGGAGATATTATTTCCCAAGCTGAACGGGAGGTGTTTCGCCATAAGGTCGAGGTGGAGAATCCGCAGGCCCGGATTTTAGATTTTAACGGGCTGACAGGCCAGGGGGCGCTGGCGCTAAAGAACGAGATTCTAAATAGCAGGGCGCTTGCGGGTATCAGCGGCAGGGAGCTGAGGAATTCCATGCCGGCGGCTAGCTGTTCCTACTGTGCCGGGGAAACCATTGTTGGCAAGGATTACCAGATGGGTATTATAAAAAAAGTGGACTTTGGGAGAGGTAATTAATGCTGGACAAAATCACTATTTTAGGCGGTTTGGATAAAAACGGCATGCCGGAAAAGATTGGAAGAATTGAAATAGCAGCTGGTGAAGTGCTGGCGGTAGTCGGCCCAACCGGTTCCGGCAAAACACAATTAATATCCGATATTGAGCAGTATGCCGAAGAGGAAACATTGACCGGCAGGAGCGTCTTAGTCAGCAATCAACTGGTAAATAAAAACAGAGATAGAAGATCCATGCGCTACTTGATGGCCCAGGTATCGCAGAATATGAATTTCGTGATTGATATGTCTGTCGAAGAGTTTCTTTTAATGCATGCTCAGATTAGGGGTATCCGGGAATCTGCCCGCACAATTGAGGAAGTGCTAGCCATAACCAACCACTTGTCGGGTGAACCTGTAACCTTTTCCACTAACTTGACGCAGCTCAGTGGTGGACAATCCCGGGCGTTGATGGTCGCGGACGTGGCCGTAATCAGTAACGCGCCGGTTGTGTTGATTGATGAAATTGAGAATGCCGGCATTGATCGCCTGCAGGCGCTAGAAATACTAAAAGGACAGGGGAAAATTGTGCTGGTAGTTTCGCATGATCCAACGCTGATGCTAATGGCTGGACAAAGAGTAGTAATGAAAAACGGCGGGATGAACAAAATCTACCTGACTACACCAAAGGAAAAAAGAATACTAGAAGACCTGGTAAGGGTGGAAAAACGGGTGGCGGGCCTGCGGGAGCGGCTGCGCCGGGGGGAAAGTATCGGCCTAGGCGACAATAGTGAAGGGGATAGTGAAAAGGAGGGATGATTTTATGGCCAAGGTTTTAGTACATTTGCCCCTGAATATCAGCAGGGCGATTGAGGAAATGCTGAAGGATTTCGGCCGGGAGATGAAACAAAAGCACGGGATAAAACTAGAGGTTGAGAATCTGCACAAATGCATGGCTGCCGACGAGAAGAGCAAAGATATGAGAATAGATAACGCACCTGACTTACTGGTAGGTAATGCCAACTACATTTTGAAATTCGCCGGGAGTAATTTGGAGGAACATATTCGTCCGTTGCCAGGCAGATTTCCCTTACGTCCAGAACTTGCCAAGGCGGGGTTTGCTGATTCCCGGGGATATTTCCATCCTTTTGTGATCGTACCATTTGCCATATTTTACAACCCTAATGTGGTTAGAGAAGGGGAGCTGCCGCAGGTATGGGCTGACTTGCTGGATGCTTCCTGGCGGGAAAAAATCCTCATGCCGGCTCAACATCACATGGCACCGAAAATGATCCAGGCCCTCATACAGGCGTATTATCCAGAAAAAATAGCTGCCTTGCGACAGAATATGGTTTTCGACGGCGCTCCCATTAATGTGGTTAACGCTGTGGATGAGGGGCGCTACCCACTAGGCATTACTAATGTTACTTTCGCCCGTGTCTCTCGTAACAAAAATATCAGCATGCTTTGGCCGCGGGACGGGTTGTTCTGCATGCCACTGGTGATGGTTTGGAATAAAAAAGCAGATGATCGCCTGCTGGAGATCGGGGACTATTTGCTGTCCAGCCGGGTACAGGAATACCTGGCGCTCCAAACATTTGTTCCTGTCTCCACCGCTGTGAATATCCCGCAAGTCCTAATAGAAAACAACTTTAATTTGATCTGGCGGGGCTGGGATGATTTTATAAACGTACTCAAAGGTGTCATTGGCTAAGGATGGGAGGGGATACAATTGTTTGGCCTGTGCGACATTGAATTGCAATACGGCGGCTTAAAAGTACTTGAGCATTTTAACTTGAACTGTGACGAACAGCAGTTTATCTGTCTCTTTGGTCCCTCGGGAACTGGCAAGACCAGTATATTGAATACTTTGGCCGGCATTGTCAATCCCCAGTCCGGACGGGTTACATCAAGCAGCCGGAGACTGGCTTACGTTTTCCAGGAACCGCGACTGCTGCCCTGGTTGACTGTAGAGGAAAATCTGCAGTTGGGTTTGTACAATTTGGGGCTGGCTACCCGGCAGCGCCGCCAGCGCGTGGCAAGCCTGCTGCCGTTGCTGGGGCTGGCCGGTTTTGGCGGGTACTATCCGGAACAATTAAGCGGCGGCATGAAACAACGGGTCTCCATCGGACGAGCTTTCGCCGTTGAGCCTGACTTGCTTTTGTTGGACGAACCATTTTGCGGCTTGGATGAAAAGCTTAAAAAGGACATGCAGGAACTGTTGCTTTCTTTGGGACAATGGCATGCATGCACTACTGTCATGGTCACGCATGATCTAACAGAGGCCGTAAGGCTTAGCGACCGGATAGTAGTAGTGCTGGGCCGGCCCTGCCAGATCGTGCTGGATCTTTATCTTGAACCTGAACAAAGATGCAAACCGTCTTATGCCAGGCAAATGGAGCGAGTCTTAACAGATGCCCTCAATCCGGTAAAAGTGGGCGCATGTATGTAACAACGCCAACTTTTCAAGATAGTCTATGCAGCGCCGGCAGAGGATGAAGATCAAGCATGTGGGTTCGATTTTAATCGAACACGGCGCTTTAGCGCCTAACTTGTTAAGGTTGCTCGTAATATTTGTGCGACTAAAAGTGTACCTACAATTTCAAGGTAACCAGGACGTTTTTTCAGAATATTACACGTTCAATAATGGGGGGATTTACAAAGTGAAAAGAAATCTCATAGTCCTATTGGTAGCTTTTACTCTGGTGCTTAATTTTTCAGGATGCGCACAAAAAGCCGGCCAGGAATCACCGGCCACTGTCGCGCCGGTGCAACAGGCTTCAGGCACAGTCAAGCTTGAAGATCTCAAACTTGCTATCGGCAGCGCGCCAGGCCCTGTCACATATCCCCTGGCGCAGATGGCCGAACAAAACAGCAATATAATCCTCAAGCCCTGGCAGGGTGGTGAGCAATTAACCGCAATGATAACCACCAAGGAAGTGCAGCTGTGCAGCGCCCCGCTCAACAACGCCGTGCTTTCTTACAATAAGGGCCTGGATACCCAGTTGCTGATGGTTACCGTCTGGGGAATGCTCTATGTCATGAGCACCGAGTCTGATGTTAAATCATTACAGGATTTAAAAGGCAAAGAAGTGGCGCTGTCCGGGAAAGGCGGCATTCACGATCTGATCTTCCGCCACCTGCTGATCAAGAACGGCATTAATCCGGATAGTGACCTTACGCTTAGCTATCTGGATATGTCCGAAGCATCCTCGCGTTTGGCGGCCGGTCAGCTAAAATATGCCGTATTAAATGAACCACAATCCAGTATAGCTACTTTAAACGCGCAGAAAGCCGGTGTCCAGCTGCACCGCGTACTGGATCTGACTCAGGAGTGGAATAAGCTGCCCGGACAGGAAAATGCCCGTATGCCTATGGCCGGCATCATCGTTGTAAATGGCAGCGGGATTACATCCGAACAGGCGGCCGGTTTCGCAAAGGCCTATATTGATACTGCGGAATGGGTCAACAATAATCCAGCGGAAATAGGTCCCATAGTTGAAAAACATGTTCCAGCCATGAAGGCCGCGGCAGTAAGCCAATCTCTTAAATACGCCCGTCTGCAGCCCCAGCACGCTGTTAACTGCCAGGTAGAGGTGGAGGCATTCTTTAAAGAATTAAGTCAGACTGCGGATATCCGGGCCTTTGGCGGCAAAATACCCGATGCCAAATTCTACTGTCAAGCTAACTAAGAGATATTACTATCTGGCCGGAGTATTTTTGCTTGTGCTGTGCTGGCAGGCGCTTTCAATGCGCTACAGCCAAGTGCTGGTCCCTTCGCCGGTTGAGACGCTGCAAGCGCTGGCGGCGCTTTATCATAGCGGTGAATTAAAAGAAAACCTGATGATTACTTTCCAGCGCCAGATAGTGGGTGTAAGTATTGGCATATCTGTCGGGCTGTGCAGCGGCCTGTTGGCGGGTTGCTTAAAACGCCTGGAATTGCTGATGCAGCCGCTGATCAGCTTTTTGCTGGCAGTGCCGGCAATTATATTTGTGACCATGGCGATGGTTTGGCTTGGCATGGGGACAAAAATGACGATCTTTCTGGTGGCATTGCTGGTATTTCCAGTAATGCACACCAATACCGCGGAAGGTTTCAAGTCTATTGATCAGGCTTTACTGCAAATGGCTCAGGTCTATCGTTTGCCCCGGCTGCTTACTATCAGCAAGATTTATCTTCCGGGCATGCGGCATTGCTTGATTGCCGGATTATCGCTGGCAATGGCCGCGTCAATCCGCTTGACGATTATGGCTGAAATGCTTGGCGCCCGTGAAGGAATGGGGCAAAGAGTAGCCATTGCCCGCACTTATCTGGAAACAGATCATCTTTTCGCCTGGATCGTAGTGCTGCTTGTAATTCTTGTCGGCCTGGAATTTGTAATCATTCGGCCATTGAAACGCTGGGCCGTTCACGGGCAGCAGCTGACTGAATGATAAGTATGCGGCAATCTATATAAGAAACGGAGGTAAAGTAGATGAGTACTAAAGCAGAACAATTTGACCAACTTTCCCGCCATCTTTTTGCACCGGTTTATCCGGTGATAGCCCGACAATTTCTGGAGAAAAGCAAAATATCAAGCGGTTTATGCC
>JAQVLS010000087.1:0-1722 GCA_028704035.1 Desulfotomaculaceae bacterium
CGGGTGCGCCATTGTAGGAGACGGGGACATCAGCATGATCCTGGACATAGACGACCTGATCATGAGCGCCGAGCAGGTTAAGCGCTAGTGAAAAGTGGGACGTAAGCAGCGGGACGTAGGACATGAAAAATGAGACGTGAGAATGGGGATGTGGGGGAACGGAGGTGAGATATTTGAGCCTTAAAGAAAGGCTGGAAACCGACCTGATGGATGAAGAGTACGAGGAGGACGAGGACACTCAGGAGGACAAATTTTTAACCTTTGTCCTAAACGGGGAAGAGTACGGCATTGAGATCAGACACGTGACTGAGATCATCGGCATCCAGAACATAACCGCAGTGCCGGACATGCCCCACTACATCAAGGGAGTAATCAACCTGCGAGGCAAGGTAATTCCGGTAATGGACGTGCGCCTGCGGTTCGGCGTGGAGGAGCGCGAGTATGACGACCGCACCTGCATCATCGTGATCAACATTGAGGAGCAGTCGGTGGGGATGATCGTGGACCGGGTGTCGGAAGTACTGGACATACCCAAAAGCGAAGTAGAGCCGCCGCCCAAGGTAAAAAAAGGCGAGAGCAGCCGCTTTATCAAGGGCATGGGCAAGGTGGACGAACGAGTCAAGATACTTCTTAACGAGTACCAGCTGCTGTTCGATTTCAATAAAGGAGAGGATCAGTGACGGCTGACGGCTGCGCTATGGGTCCCGAGCCGTATTCCCTGGTCAGAATAGACCATCCGTATGGGGGACAGGGATTTCGAAGTTATAAAAGTAGAATTGTTTATTAGGCTCAACGGAATAAAGGAGGTTAAAAAATTGAAACTGAGGATTGGACAAAAAGTCAGCGCAGGGTTTGCCGTTGTAATGGCATTGCTCCTGGTGATCAGCCTTACAGCAATTTTTTCGACAAGGGCGATCTCTAAAGAAATAAAAGTGGTTTCTCAGATCAATGAGCAACTTTCCCTGGAAAAAGACATTGGCAGCGAATTCAACCGTGCCGTTGCGGGAATCCGCGGTTATATCGCCTACGGGACCAGCAAGTTCAAGGACGAATACAACACCTCCATGAGCAAGGTTACAGATGCGGAGAACAAGCTCCTAGCTGCCGCGAATCAGGATAAAAAAGCCGAAGTGCAAAAACTGATTGAAGTAACCAATACATATGACAAAAGTATAACAGGCGAACTGATGCCGGCTGTCGAACGGCATTACCAGGCTGCTGACCCCAACGCTATGCAGGAGGCGCAGCAGATTGCCGCTTTACTTGTACCGATGACAAACCAGCAAAAAGATATTGTGAACAGCCTGGTTACAAGCAACCAGAAGCTGTTTGGGGAAAGTATCGGCACCGTTGATGAAGTGTCGTCAAGGGTTATCGTGACCACTCTAATCTTCAGCATTATAGCCCTCCTGTTAGGCTTGGGTCTGAGCCTTTTCATTGCCAAATCAGTTAATAGTATTATTAAAGCCCTGCTGGGTGAGAGCGATAAGCTGACCGAAGCGGCCAGGGAAGGCAAACTGGACGCGCGTGGGGATGTTGCAAAAATCGATCCGGAATTCCAGGGGATTATCCACGGTATGAACGACACCTTGGACGCTGTCATCAGCCCGCTGAACGTGGCGGCTGAATATGTGGACAGGATTGCCAAAGGCAATACGCCTCCCAAGATTACCGAAGAATATAAAGGTGACTTTAATGAAATCAAAAACAACCTGAACGAAT
>JAQVLS010000087.1:1822-6863 GCA_028704035.1 Desulfotomaculaceae bacterium
GCATCGACACCATCAGCGTGCTTGTAGATGAAGTAGGCGTAGTTATTGGCGCGGGCGCGGAAGGCAAACTTGACCAACGGGCCGACGCCGACAGGACGCAGGGAGTGTGGCGCAAGATCTTAAGAGGTGTAAACGACGCCATGGACGGGGTGATCAGCCCGCTGAACGTGGCGGCCGAATATGTGGACAGGATTGCCAAAGGCAATACGCCTCCCAAGATTACCGAAGAATATAAAGGTGACTTTAATGAAATCAAAAACAACCTGAACGAATGCATCGACACCATCAGCGTGCTTGTAGATGAAGTAGGCGTAGTTATTGGCGCGGGCGCGGAAGGCAAACTTGACCAACGGGCCGACGCCGACAGGACGCAGGGAGTGTGGCGCAAGATCTTAAGAGGCGTAAACGACGCCATGGACGGGGTGATCAGCCCGCTGAACGTAGCGGCTGGATATATTGAGCGCATCGCCGGGGGCGATATCCCGCCGCAGATCACTGAAGAATATAAAGGAGACTTCAACGAGATCAAGAACAACCTGAACACCTGCATTGACGTCATGAACGGGCTACTCAAGGAAACTGAAAACCTGATCGGGGCGGTAGGCGAGGGTAGGCTGGACACCCGTGGCAACGCGGAGGCCTTCACCGGCGGCTGGGGCAGATTGGTGGGCGGCATGAACGAGATGGTGGAAGCGGTCGCCAAGCCATTAAAAATGGCGGCGGAGTATGTCGACCTGATCGCCAAAGGGGATAAACCGCCATATATCACCGAAGAATACAAAGGTGATTTCAACTTGATTAAGAACAGCCTGAACACCTTAATCGACACCTTGAGCGGGCTGCTGAAGGAGACTGAAGGCCTGATCGCGGCGATAAGCGAAGGCAGGCTGGACGCCCGCGGCAACACGGCGGCCCTTAGCGGCGACTGGGGTAGACTGGTGGGCGGCATGAACGAGATGATGGAAGCGGTCGCCAAACCGGTCGATGAGCTGGTAGCTGTGATGGGCAGGATGGCGGTAAACGATTACGCCACAAATATGACCGGTGATTACGCCGGCGCCTGGAACGACCTTAAGGACAGCACGAACAATGTGTACGGCCGTTTTGTCATGATACGGGAAGTTGTTGATAATGTGAGCCGGGGCAGTTTAATTGACCTTGACGGATTAAGGAAACTCGGCCGGAGAAGCGAAAACGACGAGCTGATTCCTTCCTTTATCAGGATGATGGAGGCAATTCAAGGTCTGGTTGAAGACGCCAACATGCTGGCCGCCGCTGCAGTAGAGGGCAAGCTGGACACCAGGGCCGACGCTGGCAGGCACAGCGGGGACTTCAACAAGGTGATCGATGGAGTCAATAAGACCCTTGACGCGGTGATCGGTCCGTTGAACGTGGCCGCAGAATATATCGACCGGATTTCCAAGGGAGACATACCGCCCAAGATCAACGAAACCTACCGCGGCGACTTTAACGAGATCAAGAACAACCTGAACACCTGCATCGACTCGGTAAACGGCCTGGTGCAAGAAGTAGACGGCCTGATCATAGCAGTCGGGGAAGGCAATCTGGAAGCACGGGGCAACGCCGCGGCCTTTGCCGGCGACTGGGGTAAATTGGTGAGTGGCATGAACGGACTGATGGCGGCGGTGGCGGAGCCGGTTGAAGAGCTGATGGCAGTCCTGCGCCAGATAGCTGTTAACGACCTCAGTAATAAGATGGAAAAAGACTACTCAGGCGCCTGGAATGATCTTAAAAAAGCGACTAACGAAGTATGCCAGAGACTTAACGATACTCAGAGGGCAGTAGTCAAGATTAGCAATGGTGACTTAACTGAGTATGAGTATTTTAAGAAGGCTGGGCGTAGAAGCGAGAAGGATGAATTAATACCGGGCTTTATCCAGATGCATGAAGCCATTATAAAGCTGGTTGAAGATGCCGATATGCTGGCAGGCATGGCGGTGGAAGGCAAGCTTGACACCCGCGCCGATATCAGCCAGCATGCGGGTGAGTACCGCAGGGTTATTGAAGGTGTAAACAAGATGATGGACGCTGTCGTCAACCCGATCCACGAGGCGGCGGATTGCCTGAAAGCGATGGCCGAAGGCCACCTCGACGTCAGGGTAACGGGAATTTATCAGGGCGACCACGCCATTATCAAAAATGCGCTTAACACTACCCTGGAAGCCCTAAACGAAATCATCAAGAAAGAGGCTGTCCGGTGCCTGCAGGAAGTCGCCAGAGGGAACCTCGACGTGGAAATCACCGGCAATTACAAGGGTGACTACGCCATCATCAAAGATGCGCTCAACACCACAATTAACGACCTGAACGAAACACTGGCCCAGGTATCAATCGCCATCGAACAGGTTAACACGGGAGCGCAGCAGGTTTCCGACTCCAGCCAGGCCTTATCCCAGGGCGCGGCTGAATCGGCCGGCACGATGGCGGGAATTACCTCCTCCATGCAGCAGATGAACGTCCAAACCAAACAAAATGCCGAAAACGCAACCCAGGCCAACCAGCTTGCGGCCCAGGCCCGGGCAAACGCCGAGCGGGGCAATGAGCAGATGGCCCAGATGGTAAACGCTATGTCGGATATCAACGAATCGGCCTCCAATATTTCAAAGATCATCAAGGCCATTGACGAAATCGCCTTCCAAACCAACCTGCTGGCCCTGAACGCGGCGGTTGAGGCCGCCCGCGCCGGCAAGCACGGCAAGGGATTCACCGTCGTGGCGGAGGAAGTAAGAAACCTTGCCCAGCGGAGCGCCAAGGCCGCGAAAGAAACAGCCGAGATGATCGAAGGTTCGATTAAAAAAACAGAGATTGGGACCAAAATTGCGGAGGACACATCCAGGGCTTTAGGAGAGATTGTCACCGGTTCAGCCAAGGTAACCGACCTGATCAGCGAGATTGCCTCTGCTTCCAAGGAACAGGCCCAGGGCATCGCACAGATTAACGAAGGCCTGGGCCAGGTCGACCAGGTTACCCAGCAGAACTCAGCCAGCTCGGAAGAGCTTGCCGCCGCCAGCGAAGAGATGTCGAGTCAGTCTGAGATGGTCAGGCAGATGCTGGCCGGGTTCAAACTGAAGCGGCAGGTTGTCGGATCTGCGGCGGCAGGTCAGCTGTACATGGGGCAACAGCAGCAGGCCTGGGAAAAACCCGGGCGCGCAACGCAAAGAATGGCTGCTGCGGCATCAGACAGGGGTAGGGTAAAACCCCAGGATGTAATTTCACTGGATGACGTGGATTACGGTAAATTCTAAAAATCTTGTCAGCGCTGTAAATAGCGTTAAGCATGGAGCCGCCTGCTTTGTGCATAGGACGTAAGAATTGTAGGTGCGGCTTTAGCCGCACCTCTTTGGCGGGATAAACCCCACCTTACAGGAATATCGGAATAACCACGATTCAAGGCCCACATCTAACGAACCGAATGGTCCAAACGGATATCAAGGATCATCAGATTTTGTCTGCAACAGGTAGACAGCTATGCAATCGCCCTCATCCTACAGGAGGTGGTGGTTAATGGAAGCGCTTAAGCTTAACGACGAAGAATTTAACCTGATCAGCAGCCTGGTATATAATAAGTTTGGTATTAAGCTGGGTGAACAAAAGAGGGCCCTGATCATCGGCCGGCTGCAAAAAGTCCTGCATGCCGGGGGATTTCTTAGCTTTAAAGATTACTATAAACATGTTGTCAGTGAGCCGAGCGGGAAGGCCCTGCTCAACCTGGTAGATAAGATATCCACTAACCACACCTTTTTTTTCCGCGAAAATGAGCATTTTGACTTTTTATACGACAGCATTCTGCCGGGTATTATTGAAGGGATGCAGAGCAAACTGAAACCGGCTGTTAGGATCTGGTGCGCCGGCTGTTCATCCGGAGAGGAGCCATATACCGTGGCCATGGTAATCAGCGAATTTTTCAAAAGCCATAACGATGAGGTGGATATAGGCATCCTGGCCACGGACATTTCCACAAGCTCCCTGGAAAAAGCGGCGGCGGGCATATATCCTGCCGAGAGAATGGAACTGGTCCCGCTGGCTTACAGGAATAAGTATTTTACACCTTTAAAGGATGGAAACTGGGGGATTAAATCGCACATAAAAAAGATGGTCCTCTTCCGGCGTTTAAACCTGATCCGCCGGGACTTTCCCTTTAAGGGACTTTTCCAATTAATATTTTGCCGGAATGTTATGATTTATTTTGATAAAGACACACAGCGGGATCTTGTCAGCAGGTTTCACCGGTATACGGCTTCTAACGGGTATCTTTTTATCGGGCATTCAGAGACACTTGACCGCTCTACGGGACTGTATAAATATATAAAGCCTTCCATTTATCAAAAATATAGCATAGCGCAGGCAGACCTAAGACGTGGCTAATGACAGCCGGGGTGATGACGTAATAATGAGGAAGATTAAAGTTTTGGTTGTAGATGATTCAGCGCTGGTAAGGGAAATTTTATCCCGGGGGCTGGCCGGGGATCCTCAGATCGAGGTAGTGGGTACAGCCTCTAATCCTTTTGTGGCGAGAGATAAAATAGTCCAGCTTAAGCCTGACGTGCTGACCCTTGATGTGGAGATGCCCAGGATGGACGGTGTTGAATTTTTACGCAGGCTGATGCCGCAGTATCCACTGCCGGTGGTTATGGTAAGCGCCCTAACCAAGAAAGGCGCTGAGATTACCCTGGCAGCTCTGGAGGCGGGGGCAGTTGAAGTAGTTACCAAACCCAGTACCGATGTTGCCCGCGGTTTAAGAGATATGCTGGGTGATCTGAGGGATAAAGTCAAAATAGCGGCGTCTGTCAACGTCAGCGCCTGGAAAAGAAATCGGAGGACTGCGCTTAAGCCGGCAAAAATCGACAGCTACTCCCTGGCCGAATCAACGGATAAAGTTATTGCGATTGGAGCTTCAACCGGAGGTACCCAGGCCATACGCCGGATTGTGCAAAGCCTTCCGTCTACTATGCCCGGAGTCGTGATAGTGCAGCATATGCCCGCAGGTTTCACACGGCATTTTGCTGAAAGCCTGGACATT
>JAQVLS010000088.1 GCA_028704035.1 Desulfotomaculaceae bacterium
TTAATTTGTTTGGATTGCTAATCTTACCGCTCAGGAGAAGCTTTCCCACTGAAATTTTCTCATGCGCCGCGTAATAATCCAGCGACCGCTGTGGTTCTCTTGAGATTCCCGCCACATCCTCACTGCCCGCAGGCAACAGACGAACAAACCTGATCAACCCGTCTTTCATCAGGACAAAGTGAGAGGTTTTCGCGCCGATATCCACTATGGCCGCGCTCCCCGGCCCGTTCCTGCCAAAAATACGCCACAGAGCAAACGCCTGCAGGTCTACCGCCGTTACTGTGAAACCGGAGCGGGAAAATATGCCGTGGTACTGATATACTATCGTCAGAGGAACTGCCAGGATCAGCAGGTCCTGCAGGTCCTGCCCGCCGCCGGCGCCCTTCGGCTCCCCTGTCAATTTGCGCTCAGCGCCTTCTGCTGCTTTCTCCAGCCTGACATACCTGAGCACCAGCTGACTGACCGGGACCGGCACATACTTCTGAATCTCAATTTTTATCGCCGACCAGAGTTCTTTTTCACTCATCTGTGGCAGTTGGACAATCCGGCACACTACTTTTTCACTGCCGATACAGGTAATAACCTCCCTGTAATTTGGATTCAAAATTTTTTTTAAAACCTGGACCAGAGCCTCCTCATCCAGGTTATCGCCCCATACTCCCGGCGGACTTGGCGCCATCCTCAGCGCCACTACCTCCGGGGTGCCATCGATTACCTCGATTTCCGCCACTTTAATATGTCCAGCCCCGATGTCCACACCGGTAAAATGTTTCTTTTCCGGCAGAAAAATTTTAAAATATTTTTTTATATCTACTCGTTCCATCTGGTAATCCTCACAAAGCAGGTAGTCCAGCTGCTGATATCCCGGAAAGAATTAAACATGTCCTGATCATAAGAGGTGTTGACCGTACCGCCCGAGCAGGCTAAACCAGCTGCCAGCACGCTGCCTCTTACAGTGACCCCGTTGTTGAAATTTACCTGCTCGCTGGAATACAGGAGCGCGTCTATTTCCCCGCTGTCCGCGCTGGAGCTGACCGGCCCGGCTGCGAGTATCGCGAGGCTGTCGCTGTCGCCGGACTTTATTAGGCTGCCCAGCGTGACACTGCCGTCAACAACCAAAAGTGCATTGCCGCTGTATGTGCCTGACAGCACGCAGGCGCCACTTATAAAATATATACCGTTCTGTAAAAACATTGTGCCGTCCTTAACCGGAGGCAGTTGACTGCAGCCGGCGTTTTCTTGGTACCAGGCCAGTCTGGCGGCGCTGAGGAGAGCGGGAAATGCGGCAGCGTCCGGTATTTTCGCAGCCAGATCCCTTGTGGACATTATTCTAGTAATGCCTCTGAGCTCGTCAGGCGCCTTGTTGATATCGTCAACATAAATAAAACCATTGATAGTGAGCTGCCCCGTACCGGTAAAATCCACACCATCCAGGGCATAGATATTCCCGTTGATCTCTATGGCGCCGCCATCTTCACACTGGAGACAAACAAGGCCGCAACAGTACATGTCTCCAGCAATATGCGAGCCGCTGTTTATCACCACATCGCTGGAAAAACAAGAGTGGGCCGCCAGGTTAAAAACGTTACTGCCGGTAGAACGGACGTCAGTCACCCATAACCCGCGAAACAGGTTTTCCGGGTAAACGTTCTCCAGATCCACATTCACTTTGATCCCTTTTATACTACTGGCGCATTTGGCCCGGCATTCTATTTCCAGAGTAGTGCGTCTATCATCCTCAGCCAATTTTTTTACTTTGATGTATTCAAAAGCGCCCTCTCCAAAGTCTTTTTCATTATTTAAATTATTGGCGAGAAAATCATATCCACTACCGGTATTTAAATTTCTCAGCCAGGCCGGACCGTTTTTCGCATCCGCTAAAACCTTTTCCACACCGGCTTCGGCGATATAATACGCTTTGTCCTGATTCACCTCAAAGGCGGCAATTTTTCCGGTGTTTATCCCCATAGCGAGGACAGCGCTGCACAGCAAAAACGTGGCTAGGATTATCACCATCACCACCAGCATGCTCTGGCCCTTTATGTCACGCAGAATCATAGCAATACCCCGTCAGCTAATCCGTCCTTATGCGTACCTTTGTGCTCATTTCAACAATACCGCTGTTCCCTTTTTCCCCTTTGATAGCGATCGTGACGACCCTGTTTTCCGGATCATATTCAAAATGAAGAAATTGTATATGGCTGGCCACCGGCAGGTAAACACCCCCCACGTTTACCTCCGCTTCTTTCTGCGCGGGGTCGTACCTGTAACCGTTTATATTGCTTCCCTCGGCGGGTTTTAGATTAATCTGTGAATTGCTATACGATTTCACCCCTGCGGCCTGCCTGATGCCAAAGCTGATCTTTTTTAGCGCGATGCGCACATTTTCCTGCACTTCAATTCTATCTTTATCTTTTATGTAAGAAGTGTACAATCTTGCATAGACGTAAAGTGCGGATGAAAGCACAATGAGAAATATTACGGCGGCCACCATAGTTTCGATAATAGTGAACCCTTTATTACTCCGCAATCTAGTTTACCTCACCATTTTCTCTGTTGTTAACGAAACATTCCTCTCCTGATTTTTCACAGTGTAGTAAACTATCACCCTGATCATTTTCAGGTTATTCCGGCTGTTTTCAACATTTATTACATACCGGTAATCATCCGGACAGTAATGGTATAGCATATAAAGCGAGGTAGCGTCAGGTACGACAAGCCAGTCTGATTCCAGCACAGCCCTGCGCGCGGCGCCGTCATAGTCTGTAATTTTTCCTACCTGTCCGGAGCCGGTACCGCCGCAGATAGCTATGTTATAGTGCTTGTAGAAATCGTCAACACTGCTGGCCCTGTGCTCCAGTGTAACCGTATGCGTGGTTGCTCCTCCGGAAAGCCCCAGCTGGCTGTCCGGTATGCTTTTTATTTCCTCAACCACGGCCCGGGCTAAATTCAAGGCGGAGATTTTTTCTCTGGCTGCGGCGGCATAAATGCTGCCGTCCCGGTACATATACATCAAGGGGAAAATCGCAATCCCCAAAATTAGAATAGCTACAGTGACTTCAATCAGGCTCATGCCTCTCTGGTTTAAAAACAATCTAAACACCAGCCTACTTTTTATGAAGGTGGTTTACTGTCGACCCTCACCCTGCCGGTTATGGAAGCGACAATTACGTATATGAATTCATTGTTTTTGTTACAGATACAGATGTGCCCGCCGTTTAAAAAGCCGTTGTTGCGGAATGGCTCACCTCTTGCATTGAATCTTAACAAGTGGTCGAAGCCATTCCGTGAATCGTTGTCAAAATCAAAGTTGGTTGTTACCAGATCGATGCCGCCCGGCAGGTTTGTTATTTTGTATTTGCGAACGCCTCTTTGAATTAAATACCTTTCGTTCACACAATCAAAAATCACGGCGTAATCGGCATCCTGGTTAATATTCAGCTGCTGGGCCAGGCGCAGGTCTGCCGCGATAACAGAAGCGGCAGAGTATAATTTATGCCGTTCAAATGCCCTGGAAAAAACCGGGGTAAAACATATAAAAACAGCAACCAAAGAGAATACAATGATAAATTCCAGCAAGGTAAAGCCATTTATATTGGAAACAATCTTTTTTAGATCAGACGCAGCCATAAACATCACTGATTTATAATTATTTTACATTTGATTTCCCATTTTGACACATCATCACCAATTACCTTCGTATAAAAGATCGACATTTGTCGAATGTAAAAAATTTTATAGGCAATAATCAGGAACCCATTTTCTTGGACTTCTGATTATTGCCTAAACCACTGGTATCGTATAAAATAGTTTTTGCTTAGTTAACGTCTAAAAACAATGGTATTCTAACCGGGGGAGAAATCGGCAATTTCAAAAGCGGGTTATTAAGAATTAAAAAGGAGATTATTAATGGATCGCAGTTTTGCCATGCGCGACCAAAATATCGGCAGCCTACTGTGGAAGTTTTCTCTGCCGGCGATAGTAGGCATGCTCATTAACGCGCTTTACAACATAGTCGACAGGATATTCGTGGGGCGTGGGATCGGTTCTATAGCTATAGCGGCAACAACCGTGGCTTTTCCCATCATGCTTATAATTTTTGCCGTGGCCATGTTAATCGGCATCGGCGCCACGGCGTTAATCTCCATACGTTTGGGTCAGCAAAAAAAAGATGAAGCGGAAAGGGTAGCCGGCAACGCCGCAGCGATGTTGATTGTGCTACCTTCAATATTAGCGGTCATCTACCTGCTTTTTCCCGATCCTATTTTAAGATTCTTTGGTTCCAGTACAGATGTTTTGCCGTATGCCCGCGATTTTACTCATATCATTATGATGGGAGCGCCTCTAGGCGCCATCGGCTTCGGTTTGAACAACTTTATCAGGGCCGAAGGCAACCCCCGACTGGCCATGATAACGCAAATTATCGGCGGCGTGACCAACGTCGTTTTAAACTACTACTTTATTTTCAAATTGGGGATGGGAATCAAAGGCTCCGCCCTGGGGACAGTGTTAGGCCAGCTAGTATCAGCGCTCTGGGTAACAGGTTATTTCCTGTCCGGCCGGAGCCTGGTGAAAATCAGGATTAAAAACATGATGCCTCATCTACCCACGCTGATCAGCATCATGTCTATCGGCTTTGCCCCTTTTGCCATGCAAATGGCCTCCAGTATCCAGCAGTCGATACTGAATAAAACTCTGCTGGCCTATGGTGGTGATCTGGCTATTTCAGCCGTGGGGATCATCATGAGTGTACTGACGCTGATGTTTATGCCCATAGTGGGTCTCAGCCAGGGCGCTCAGCCTCTGATAGGTTTTAATTACGGCGCCCGGCAGTACGATCGGGTTAAAGAAACGGTGAAAATAGCGGCAATTGCCGGTACCGTCATTGCTTTAGCCGGCTACCTGGCCATTCATATTTGGCCTGCAGCGATTGTCGGGCTGTTCAGCGAAGGTGATACCGCCCTGACGGATATGACCACCCGGGCCATGAAGGTGTTTTTGGCGTTATTTCCGGTTGTCGGCTTACAAATAATATGTTCGAACTACTTTCAGGCAGTGGGCAAACCGGTACAGTCCACCATCCTCAGTCTCTCCAGGCAGGTATTACTGTTCATCCCCCTGCTGCTGATCCTGCCGCACTACTGGGGAATTGACGGCGTATGGAGATCAGCGCCAATAGCGGACGGAATGGCGATACTGCTGACGGTCACTATTTTTTACCTGGAAATGAAATACCTGCCCAAGAGCGTATCTAGTAGAAGCAGGTGAATTGATAAACAACGGCCTTAGCACACGCTTAATAATCAAAATATACAACTGGGCAGGTTATGATCTATATCTGGAAGGTCTGGTTGCCTGAATCCCGCCACGGGGTCCCAGAACTTGAGACCAGACCATCCCTTTGATAACTTCCTGCCGGCTCAGGCCGTCCGCAAACAGTTCATCATCGCTGCAGATCACGTGAAGCTCCTGACGGGAGCCGGTATTTTGGCGACGCTCCCGGACCGGTCCCTCCGGCCTGCTTTCATGGCTGGATTCTTTATTTAAATTACCGCGCACAACGGTTGGACCCTGACGCCTTCCTGCATATCCGGATTCAGTGCCGGCAGGCGGCAGTTCCTCCTCGCTGTAAGGCATTTCCTCCTCAGCGTAGAGCATTTCGTTCTCGTTGTAGGGCATTTCTTTCTCATAGTAAGGCAAACCTTCCCGGGGCACGTCATATTTGCCACGGGGTTCGTAACGCCTCGGCTGACGTCCGATAGCCCTAAATAAAATTATCACCATAATAATAAACCAAATATATTTCACAGCAACACGCCCTTGCCCTGCTTTTTATTGTCCGGTCGGCTGTGCCGGGCCGCTTTCTCCCTTGCCCTGGTCGCCCATTTTTGCAAGCGAGCCGCGCATCTGAGTGTCCGCCACAATGTTTTGCAGATTATAATAATCCATCACGCCAAGCTTACCCTCGCGCAGGGCATCAGCCATCGCCAGCGGTACTTCGGCCTCTGCTTCAACCACTTTGGCGCGCATTTCCTGCACCGACGCCTTCATCTCCTGCTCCCTGGCTACCGCCATAGCTCTTCTTTCCTCCGCCTTGGCCTGGGCAATCTGCTTGTCCGCTTCAGCCTGGTCGGTTTGCAGCTGGGCCCCTATATTGCGCCCGACATCCACATCAGCGATGTCAATTGACAGGATCTCAAAAGCTGTTCCGGCGTCAAGCCCCTTGCTCAAGACCGTCTGGGAGATTAAGTCGGGATTCTCCAGTACGTGCTTATGGCTTTCCGCACTGCCCACGGTGGTGACCACGCCCTCGCCGACCCTGGCCAGAATAGTTTCTTCGCCTGCGCCGCCAACCAAACGTTCGATATTAGCCCGTACGGTCACTCTGGCGATAACTTTGACCTCGATGCCGTCTTTAGCCACCGCCGATATCAGTGGCGTCTCAATCACCTTGGGATTGACGCTCATCTGCACAGCCTCAAAAACATCCCTGCCGGCCAGGTCGATAGCCGCCGCCCGCTCGAAAATCAGCGGTATAGCCGCCCGCTCCGCAGCGATTAGTGCGTTGACCACCCTGTCCACATTGCCTCCGGCCAGATAATGCGCTTCAAGCTGGTTTACGCTGATATTAATGCCGGCCTTGTCGGCTTTAATCAGCGGGTTGACGATCCTGGCCGGCGGCACCCGCCGCAAGCGCATGCCGATCAGGGTAACTATGCCCACCCTGACCCCGGCCGCCAGGGCCGATATCCATAAACCAACAGGAATAAAACTAAAAATTACAACGACACCGATCAATATCAGAAAAACAAGTAATAAGGTTGCGACGGCTCCAGCGCCCACATTGATCACTCCTCTAAAT
>JAQVLS010000089.1 GCA_028704035.1 Desulfotomaculaceae bacterium
CAAGGATATAGATACTGGCGCCAATGTTTTTGCTTAAAACAACAGCTACCTCATTAAAGTCTACAGAAGTATTTCCCGCTGATTTCTGTAGTATCTTATTAATATCCCTGGTTTTTTCCAGTAGCACTCTCATCCTACCCCGCCAACCTTTCCCCTACAAAATATATCGACTTAAATCTTCATCTTTCACCAGTTCGCCTAATTTTTCGACAACATAATTTTTATCTATTTCGATCTCTTTTACCGTAAGTTCCGGTGCTTCGAAAGATATATCTTCTAAAAGTTTTTCAAGTATAGTGTGCAATCTACGGGCACCTATGTTCTCTGTTTGTTCATTTACAGTATATGCGATTTCAGCAATTTCCACAAGAGAACTTTGTGAAAATTCAACCTTCACACCTTCTGCGGCAAGCAATTCTGTGTACTGCTTAACTATAGCGTTTCTCGGTTCTGTCAAAATTTGTTGAAAATTTTCACAGGTCAGGCTTTCCAGTTCAACCCTAATCGGAAAACGTCCCTGCAGCTCGGGTATAAGGTCAGAAGGTTTTGTAGTGTGGAAAGCACCCGCAGCTATAAACAGCATGTGGTCCGTCTTGACCGGACCGTACTTGGTCATTACGGTGGACCCCTCAACAATGGGGAGAATGTCGCGCTGCACACCACCCCTGGACACATCCGGTCCATAACCTTCACGTCCGGCAATTTTGTCAATTTCATCTAGAAATATAATTCCGTCTTCCTCCGCCCGCTTAACCGCCGTGGTGGTTACTTCGTCCATGTCAATTAGCTTTTGCGCTTCCTGTTGGATCAATATTTTACGGCCTTCCTGCACGGAAACCTTGCGCTTGCGTTTTTTCTTGGGCAGAAAACCGCCCAGCATATCCTGAATGTTGATACCCATTTCCTCCATGCCGGAGCCGCTAAACACTTCCAGCATGGGGGGTTTGGTATCCTCGACCTCCATTTCTATGAATTCGTTTTCCAGTTCGCCTCTGGCCAATTTTTCAGTCAGTATATCCCGTTCAAAATGAACCCTTTTTAATCGCTGATCCTGGCTCCTATCAACCTGCTCCACCGGTTTGTTAGATCCGAAAAGCACTTCCAGCGGGTTGCGGGTGGGGGTTTCCTGTAACGGGTAAGGGGCCAGAAGTTCCACGATTTTTTCATTGGCCAGCCTCTCAGCTCTTTCCTGCACTGTATCCAGTTTTTCTTGTTTAACCATGCGAATCGCCGTTTCAACCAGGTCCCTAACCATGCTTTCCACGTCCCTGCCCACGTAGCCGACCTCAGTAAATTTCGTGGCTTCTACTTTGATAAACGGCGCTTTGACCAGCCTGGACAGGCGGCGGGCTATCTCTGTTTTACCCACCCCGGTGGGCCCGATCATGAGTATGTTTTTGGGTATTACCTCGTCCCTGAAATCCTCCGGCAGCAACTTGCGCCGGTAGCGGTTGCGCAGGGCTACCGCCACCGCCTTCTTCGCCTGGCGCTGGCCTACAATATATTTATCAAGCTCCTCGACTATCCGGCGCGGTGTTAATTCCTTCACTTGCTTATCCTCCATATTACAATTCTTCTACTATTATATTCTCATTAGTATAAATACATATGTCGGCGGCAACGAAAAGGGCCTCACGCGCAATGTCGCCCGCTCCCATGGCAGTATGTTTGATCAGCGCCCGGGCGGCAGCCAGGGCATACGGACCGCCTGATCCGATGGCTGCTACCCCGTCGTCCGGCTCTATTACTTCACCGCCTCCGGATATGATCAAGAGGTCGTCCCGATTGGCAACGATTAAAAGAGCTTCCAGCCTTCTCAGCACCCTGTCGGTCCGCCAGTCTTTAGCCAACTCGACTGCCGCCCGCTGCAGGTTGCCGTGGAATTCTTCCAGCTTGCCCTCAAACTTTTCAAAAAGAGTGAATGCGTCCGCAACCGAGCCGGCAAAACCCGCCATCACCTTGTCTTTATAAAGGCGCCTAATTTTCCTTGCCCCCTTTTTAATGACAGTATTCTGGGCAAAGGTCACCTGCCCGTCACCCGCTAGAGCGACCCTGCCGTCTCTTTTGACTGCAACTATGGTAGTAGCGTGAAACATATTATTCTCCCTTCGAAAATCATGTTTTGCCGGTCTTGACGCCCGCCCGCCGGACAACCTGGGATATGTTGGGACAAAAGATGTCCGCCTGTCTCACCATTAAGTGTCCTCTTTTTCCTCAGCCCTCGGGTGGGCCTTGCGGTAAACCTGTTTGAGTCTTTCACTGGTTACATGGGTGTAGATCTGTGTACTCGATAGGCGGGTATGGCCAAGCAGTTCCTGTACCGAGCGGAGATCGGCTCCCGCGTTTAAAAGGTGTGTGGCAAAGGTATGACGCATGGTATGCGGGCTGATTCCTCTCCCAAGATTTACTTTCCCTGCGTATTTATTCAGTATTTTGCGGATCCCCCGTGCAGAAAGCCGCTCACCCCAGCGGTTGAGAAAAACCGCGTTGTTTATTTTTTTTTCCGACGCGTTGGCCAGGATCCTGAGCCGCGCACCAGCCAGGTAATTCCGCATCGCCTTAACGGCCTGCGAACCCAGCGGAACTAACCTTTCCTTGGTTCTTTTGCCTACAACCCGCACATATCCGGCGCTCAGGTCCAGGTCCCACAGGTCAAGCTGCACCAACTCGTTAATTCTCAGCCCGCCCGCATACAACATCTCTAAAAGAGCCCGATCGCGAACACCAAGCGGGTTTTTCAAGTCCGGCGCCTCCACCAGTATTGCTGCTTCCTCCTCATATAAGAAGCGCGGCAGCCGTTTTTCCAGCTTGGGACTGAGGACTCTGGACAAATTATTTTCCTCGATTATTTTTTCTCTTACCAGGTATTTGTAAAAAGAACGCCAGGCCGCCAGTCTTCTGGCCACAGTAGTGCGGGCAAGCCCCTGCTTGCGTTGGTGGGCTAGGTAATGACGAAATATCCGGTGATCTATTTCTTGTGGCGTGACGTCATAATCTTCTTTTTTCAGGAGTAAAGAAAAAAAATCCAGCCCGTTGAAAAGATCTTTCTGGTAACTCTCTGTTGTCCTTGGAGACGCGTTCCTTTCTACCTTGAGGTATATTAAAAAATTATCGATATGGCTATACATTTTTATATCACCATCTTTAAATGGCATTTTATTCAATATTACTATATTTGCGATGCGCAGTTTGCAATTGACTTCAGCGCTATCCCGGCCAGGATCCGGCAGCGTTCTTTCTTGTCCCGGAATATTACACCGGGAGGAGGGAAAAGTCCAAAATTTATATTCATCGGCTGAAAATGCGCGGGGTCCGCCGTTGTTATATAATGTGCGAGGGCTCCGTGGGCAGTGTCCGCAGGAAAAATAAATGGTTCCTTGCCCTGTGCAAAGCGGGCGGCGTTAATACCTGCCACCAAACCGGACGACGCCGATTCGACATAACCCTCTACTCCGGTGATCTGGCCGGCAAATAAAAGGCCGGGCCGGCTATTGCTCTGGTAAGTAGGCCGCAGCAACACCGGGGAATTTATGTAGGTATTCCTGTGCATGACTCCGTAACGCATAAATTCCGCATTCTCCAGGCCGGGGATGAGGCGGAACACTCTTTGCTGCTCGCTCCATTTTAAACTTGTCTGAAAACCCACCAGGTTAAACAGCGAACCCTCGTTGTTTTCCTGTCTCAACTGCACCACAGCGTAGGACCCCTTGCCCGTGCGGAGATTGGTCAGTCCCACCGGTTTCATGGGACCATAGCGGAGCGTGTCCCGTCCGCGAACAGCCAGAGCCTCTACCGGCATGCACCCCGCAAAATGCACCTCCCGCTCAAATTCCTTTCTGGGCGCCTTCTCAGCTTTAACAAGCGTTTCCCAGAAGACATCATATTCATCTTTGGTAAACGGGCAGTTCAGGTAGGCGCTGTCACCCTTCCCATAGCGGGAAGAGCGAAAAACCCTGTCCATGTTAATTGATTCCGCTGTGACAATGGGCGCCACAGCATCATAAAAATAAAGGTATTCATTTCCGGTAAAGTGGCGCACAGCTTCATTCATGGCGTCTGAAGTCAGTGGTCCGGTGGCCAGTATTACCAGATCATCAGCAGGTAGATCATTTACCTCGCGCCGCACAATCTCCACCAGTGGGTGATCCGCAAGTTTTTCGGTCACACACCTGGCAAAGAAGTTTCTATCAACAGCCAGGGCGCCGCCTGCCGACACCTTTGTTTCATCAGCGCAGCTCATGATCAGGGAGCCTAAACGTCTCATTTCTTCCTTTAGCAGGCCTACCGCGTTTTCTATGGCGATTGACCTGAAAGAATTACTGCACACCAGTTCAGCAAAGTCCCCACTCCGGTGCGCGGGCGTTAGTTTTTCAGGACGCATCTCAAAAAGCCTGATTCTAACACCCCTTTTTGCAGCCTGCCAGGCCGCTTCCGATCCGGCTAGGCCGGCCCCGACAATGGTGACCGACGGTGGCTTGCCGCTGGAAAAGCAATTCTCCGGTTTTTTAATCGAATATTTTATTGTATCAGGTCTTTCATCCATCTTATGTCCTTGTTTCACCTGCCAGGGGCAAATTTACATCAGCTTTTGCCGATTTCGAATTTTTTTTGCCGGCTGTCTTGTTTTCGGATTCTACTTTGCAGCCGCATTCCTTGTTCACACAGAGCAGATAGCTGCCTTTCCCGCTTCTCTTTTTTTCTACCATCAAATCGCCGCAATTGGGACATCTGACCTTTGCAGGCTGATCCCAGGTAACAAAATCACACTCCGGGTAACGGCTGCAGCCGAAAAACTTCCTGCCTTTCTTGCTGCGGCGGGCTACCAGTTCACCTGCACAGCGCGGACAATTTACACCGATCGGTTCCAAAAGCGGCTTCGTGTTGCGGCATTCGGGAAAACCCGGGCAGGCCAAAAATTTACCATAACGGCCCATCTTTATTACCAGGTTGCGGCCGCACTGCTCACAGATCTCTTCGGTTACTTCGTCGGGAATCTTGACGTGGCCGATTTCCTCCTCGGCCTTTTCCAAAGTTCGGCTGAAGGGCTGATAAAAGTTATCTAAGACCTGGGCCCAATCCTGCTCCCCTTCTTCAATTTTGTCCAACTTTTCTTCCAACCCGGCAGTAAATTGGACATCGATAATATCATGGAAGTGATTTTTCAGCAGCGCCACAACGATATCACCAAGCTCTGTAGGGTAAAACTGTTTCTTTTCCCTAACCACATAAGCTCTCTTGATAATTGTCTCGATAATAGGAGCGTACGTACTCGGCCTGCCTATGCCCTTTTCTTCCAGTATTTTGACCAGCGTCGCCTCTGTATAACGGGGCGGTGGCTGCGTAAAATTTTGTTTCGGGGTAAGCGAGCGTGCTTCGACTTCCTCGCCTTCCTTTAACTCCGGCAACAGCCCTTCTTCTTTATCTCCTTCTTTATCCTCGCTGTCCCGACTTTCAGTGTAAACTTTTATGAATCCGGGAAAGACAATGACCGAGCCGGTAGCACGAAAAATATACACACCGGCGCTAATATCCACACTGGTTGTGTCATACACCGCTTGGCTCATCTGGCTGGCCAGAAAGCGGGACCAGATCAGCTTATACAGCTTATACTGGTCATTGGTCAGATACCCTTTAATTTGCTCCGGCTCCCTTTGAATTGCAGTCGGGCGGATTGCTTCATGCGCGTCCTGGACTTTACCCTTACCCTTACCCTTAGTAGCAGCGGTCGCCTTACCGACATACTGGGCGCCGAAACGCTCTGTGATGTATTTTTGAACCTCTTCCTTGGCAGAGGATGATACCCGTGTTGAATCTGTTCGGATGTATGTTACCAGACCGGAAGTTCCTTCCTTACCCAGATCAAGGCCCTCATACAGCTGCTGCGCCACCATCATCGTTTTTCTGGCGGTAAAATTAAGTTTGCGGTACGCTTCCTGCTGCAGAGTACTGGTTGTAAAAGGCAGGGCCGGCCTGCGGGTCTTCTCTTTGCGCACGATCTTGGATATCGTATAATGAGCGCCCTTGAGTTCATCCAATACTTCCTGCATTTTTTTTTCATTCGTTATTTTAATACTTTTATTCTTGTGTTTTAAAAGCCTACCTTCAAAAGGCGCCCATCCATTCTTGACAAATAATCCGTTCAAGGTCCAGTACTCTTCTTGTTCAAAAGCCTGAATTTCCGCCTCCCGGTCACAAATAAGACGCATGGCTACCGACTGCACTCGCCCGGCGCTTAGTCCTTTTTTTATTTTTCGCCAGAGCAGCGGGCTCAAGTTATAGCCTACCAGGCGGTCAAGGATACGACGAGCCTGCTGCGCGTTGACTCGGTTAAAGTCAATGGTCCGTGGGTTGCGCGCGGCATTTTGAATAGCCTGTTTTGTGATTTCGTTAAATTCAATACGGCAAGGTTTCTCAGCGGGGATATCCAGGATGTTCTGCAGGTGCCACGCAATCGCCTCCCCCTCACGATCAGGGTCGGATGCAATCAGCACCTGGTCAGCTTTTTTTACCGCATTTTTCAGGTCTTTTATGATGTCGCCTTTGCCGCGTATTGTGATATATTTCGGGGCAAAGTTTTCCTTAACATTTACCCCGAACTGGCTTTTCGGCAGATCCCGGACGTGCCCCATGGAAGCCTTAACAATATATTTTTTCCCTAAGAATTTGCCGATCGTTTTTGCTTTGGCAGGTGACTCCACAATAACCAGTATTTTAGACAAAATAACACCTCATTGCCCTTCTC
>JAQVLS010000090.1 GCA_028704035.1 Desulfotomaculaceae bacterium
CTGCCCTTAGAGGAGGCGAAAAATTATGACGCATATCGAAGATCTTGATGCAGCCATACAACTAATTGAAATGCAGTTAAAAGACATTGACAATATTGGCGCCAAAGTGCCTTATGGTCTGGAATATTCCTTTTGGGAAGACTTTACCGCTAAAATTATCGATCGTATTTACGGAAAGGATTCCAGGCAGCGGCACGGTTTTGAACAGGCTGGACGCGGCGAGTGCTTTTCAGTTTTCGATAATTATTCAGAATACCAGAGAAGAGAAGATTTTTTAGAAATAATGATGTGCAAGAAAGAATACCTGGAAAACCTGATCAGAGAACTGACCGACCGCACTATTGACCCAGATCTTGAAGCATCTGACGAAATAAACGAATTCGGTTTACCTCCGAAGAGAGATTCCTATTCAGAGGAAATATCCAAAACCCGAGACGCCTCTCCTCTCGACCACGCGGTTTATGAAATAATTTCAAAAATAAAAGACCCCACACTCTTAAAAGAGGCGAGGCTCAACCTAATCGCTTTAAGGGATGAGCTTTTAAAACCCAGCCCTTCTTGGGCAAAACTTAAACTCAATATGATCTGGCTGATTGAATTTGGCAAGGAAGAATTCTTTTCCATACTGCCTTTTATAGTGCTTTATATACGTAAGATTTCAGATTAAACATTACTTGACGAGAGTCACACGGCAGTTGGCCAAATGGATTACTTTATGGCTAACACTGCCTATGGCGGCGCCCCGCAGTTCACTGGCGCCTCTGCTTCCCATAATAATATGATCGTAATTGCCCCGCTCCGCGTAATCAAGTATAACCGCAGCGGGGTCTCCTTTTTCAATAAATCTTTCCACCTCGAGGCCTTCTTTTAAAAACCCCTGCAACGTTCTATCCATGATCTCTTTGCCCTTTTTTTCCATAGCCCTGTCAATCTCCGCAAAGCTGCTGCTTTCAGGCACCACAACAAGCACAGACAGCTTTAAATCCGGGTTTGTTTTCATCAGCCTGGAAGCATAAGAGGCTGCCTTCATCGAATTGTCGGAACCATCGCTCGGCAATAAAACTTTGCTTTTAAGCACTTAACCGCCCCCCGTTAATTCAGATTAGATTGCCACATGTGACAGGATTCTTAATATTTTCCCATAACAACATGTTTTTATTTATGAATTTATCTGGCAGACTTTATACAAAACCAGTATTAAACAGATTTTTTGGCTATCTGCTCAGCCAGGTCTATTATGCGCCTGGCGCGGTTTGCGATCGGGTATTCAATCATTTTTCCGTCAACCTGAAATACCGCCTGGCCTTTGGCTTCCTCTTCGTCGAATACCGCTACAATTTTCTGCGCCCAGGAAATCTCCTCGGGTGTCGGAGTGAATACTTCATTTAAGGGCTCTATCTGGCCGGGATGAATGGCCAGCTTGCCCTGGAATCCCATCTGGCGAACCGCTTTAGCATCAGCTACCAAACCCTCGATATCTTTGAAATCGGGATAAACCGTATCAATAGGCGGTTCAATACAGGCTGCGCGCGACGCTACTACGAGCTGGGACCTGGCGTAAAATATCTCTGTCCCGCCTTTAGAAAAGGTGGTGCCTATATCAAGGACATAATCCACTCCACCAAAGAACATGCGGCTGACTCTGGGACTCGATGAAGCAATGCTGAATGCATTAACAATGGCATTCGCGCTTTCTATAAATGGTATTATTTCCATATAACCTTCAGTCAAACCACGTTCTTTTTCTATTTTACCGATCAGCCAATCAACCTGCCGAATTTCCTCCGCTGATTCAGATTTGGCCACGACCAGCCCTCTTACACCTTCTGTTACAGCCGCAAGCAAATCACTTAATATAAATTCGGTTTGGACGCTATTGACTCGAATAAAAACATCACCCTTGCGGGGCAGGCTTAAAGCTTCATTTAAAGCATTCCTGGCGTTGATTTTCTCGCTAAGCGCTACCGCGTCTTCAAGATCAAGCACGGTTCCATCGGCGTTCAGCATAAGGGCTTTGCCCACTTTGCGCAAATCATTGGCAGGAGCAAACAACATAGTGCGATAGATAGTCAATGTATTTAACCCCCCATCCGTTTATATATATTTCTTATCAGGATATTCTATTCAATTAGGTCTTTTCCCTTTCTTGTCATTAATTCTTTATAATCCTTTTAGTGGACAATCCTACCGGACAAATGTTATAATTTCAATTAGCAATATTTGGGAGGAATGTTTAATGGAGAAAGAACAAGGTACAATAAAAATATCCGAAGATGTTGTAACCACCATAGTCGGTCTTGCCGCTGCAGAAGTTTCAGGTGTAGCAGGAATGAGCGGCGGCATCACGGGTGAGCTGGTTGAAAAACTCGGCCGCAAAAACATTTCAAAGGGAATTAAGGCCGATATGGGCGAAAATGAAGTAACTATCGACATAAATGTTATTGTCGAATACGGGGTTAATATCCACGTAGTGGCGGTAGAACTTCAAAACAGTATCAGAAATGCCATTGAAAACATGACTGGGCTAAGTGTAGTGAACGTTAACGTGAATATCCAGGGCCTGTCTTTTGGCTCAGACAACAAGGAAGAAACCGAACAGGCTAATAAGTAAATGCAGCTGCCTCGCATGGTAAAAGCTGGATAACATTTTCCAGATTTGGGGTTAGCTGTTTTAACCGGTGAATTAAACAGGATATTATCGGAACTCGAAGTCCTTATTGTTGACGAAATAGGTAAAAATTTTTAGTGGTACCGGCATGGATGCAAATGTTATCGACCGCTTGCGGATCCAAGGTGTTCCCGAGCCAAAAACGCCCAGGATAAAAAGGATCATTGCCCTGGATGTAGCACCGGAAGCCCATGGAAATGCTTACGGCATAGGGTTAGCTAATTTTACTACGCTGCGTCTGTCAGCAAAATTTGACCGCGAATCGGCCTACCTTAAAGCTCTAACCAGCACTTTTGTGTATCTGGTTACGATGCCAATAGTCCTGCCCGATGACCGGGAAGCGCTCAAGGCCGCCTTGCAGAGTTTAAATGGCATCAAACCGCAGGGCATAAAAATCATGCGTATTTATAACACCCTGCGCCTATCTGAAATGCTGGTTTCAGAAAATGCTTATAAGGGAATTTCTGGTTCTCCCATAATCAAGGCGCTGGGACCGCCGCATGTAATAACCTTCGACCGAGACGGAAATTTGTCGCTTTTTTAGCTTGAAACATGTCCTGTTAAGAAACCAACTATCGGCCGATCCGCATCTGCAAAATCGTAGTGTTTTATTTCACTGGCGTTTACCCATTTAAAAGCCTGGCACTCCAGAGTTTTAGCTTCACCACGCACATATTCGCACCAGTGGCAGTGCAGGATAACCTTTCTGTCCGGGTACTGGTGCTCCACTACCATAATTTCTTGCCCGACATCGATCTCCAGGTCAAGCTCTTCCCTGATCTCCCTTTTCAAACAGGCTGCGGCATCCTCACCCGGTTCAATTTTGCCTCCTGGAAATTCCCACTTCAGCCCCATGTGATAAGAAGCCGGTCGCTGAGCAATAAGCACCTTTCCGTTATTTCTGATTACAGCCGCGGCAACCCTTATCTCATACATCGTCTTTATCCCCTGAAGTTATGTTTATATCATTCCAATTTGCCATCTTTGTCAGTTAAGACAGCGAAACCTATTAATATTTTTTTATCTTGTTCTGCAAAAAGTTATGCATCTTCTATAAAATTATTAGGTGAAATCAGCCATAATGAAACTACAAGACGTTTGATTTGAAGAATTCTGCCTTTTGTTGCAGATACCTGCATGAATCAAATTATACAGTTTAGCAGACAAAACCCAAAAACAAAAAAAGCCCGATTTTCGGACTTTTTTTGTTTTGTGGCAATCAGGCAATTCTTTGCAGCTCCAAGTGCGCACTCATAGCCTGCTGGTACAGCTGAAGGTACTCCACTCCTGATCGCGCCCAGGAATAATCCAGCTCCATGGCGTTTTTGACCAGTGTTTCCCACTGCTCCGGCTGTTCCCGATAAAGCCGCAACGCCCTCTTGATGGCATTGAACAGTTCCCTGCCGGAATAGTCGCTGAAAACGAACCCGTTGCCTGAAGCGTTTTTCGGGTTGTATTCATTTACAGTATCAGCCAATCCTCCTGTAAGTCTTGCTATTGGAATAGTCCCGTAGCGGAGGCTGATCAGCTGACCGAGGCCGCACGGTTCAAAGCGTGACGGCATAAGGAACATGTCGGCGCCGGCGTAAATCCGCTGAGCCAGAATTGCGTTAAAGCCTAGATAAAGTCCCATTTTTTCGGGGAAATGACTCCTGATCCTTTCGAACATATCCTCATAAAATTTATCACCGCTACCCAATATAGCAAACTGAATGTCTTCCGACATCATCTGGTCCACGATTTCCGCAATCAGGTCCAGTCCTTTCTGGTCTACCAGGCGGGTAATAAGACCAATCAGCGGAACATCCTTTACCGGGAGCCCCATTTCTTTCTGCAGGGCATATTTATTTTCCTTCTTGTGGACGACACTGGAACTATCATAATTGCGGTGGATGCGTGCGTCAGTTTTAGGATTAAACTCGTGGTAGTTAATTCCGTTAACAATACCGTACAAATCCTTTGATCTTTTTCTGAGCAGGCCATCCATTCGTTCTCCTAACTCCGGCCGCTGGATTTCAGAGGCATAAGTTCGGCTGACCGTATTTATAACATCCGCGTACACGATCCCCGCTTTCATAAAGCTTACCGAACCGTAAAACTCCAACCTTTCCGGGTGATAGAACTCATCACCCAGCCCCAGTACGTGCAAGACTTCCTTGGGGTAATTGCCCTGGTATTGTAGATTGTGGATGGTAAAAACTGTCGTTATCCGGCTGTAAAATGGGTCCTGCCGATAATGCGTTTTCAAAAACAATGGGATCGGGCCGGACTGCCAGTCGTTGCAGTGTATTACGTCAGGCTGCCAATCCAGTTTCGGAAGCATTTCCAGCACTGCACGGGAGAAAAAAGCAAAGCGCTCGGCTTCATCATCAAACATATACATCCGGTCACGGTAAAAATAGTGGTGGTTATCAACGAGGTAGACCGGGATAGTTTTATGCACACCCTGGTACTGCGATTCTATGGAACTTTTCCTGATAATTGCCGTTTCATAGCGGTTTTTAAAAGGAACCGGGAAATCCATTTTATAGGTGCCGGACTCGATCTGCTGGTAACGGGGCATGGCTATCCTGACATCATTGCCCATGTTATCATTACCCACGACAGCAAGAGCTTTGGGCAGTGAGCCCGCGACATCTGCCAGACCTCCCGTTTTCGCGAAAGGAACAACCTCCGAGGATACTACTAATATTTTCAAGGGGCGATCAAACATACTGGGGCACCTCCATTCCATATCTTTGCTCGATTGGATATATTTCTACAGTTTCTCTAAGCACCTGTGCGGCTATTTCAGGCGGGGTAGGATTGATAAAATACCCGGTGCCCAGCTCAAAACCCGCCATTACAGTCAGGCGTGGCATTATTTCCAGGTGCCAATGAAAATGGCGTTCTTCCTCCTGGTTTACGGGCGCCGTATGCAGAACCACATTGTAAGGTATATTCCTAATCATAGATGTCAACTTGCCCAGGGAATTCCTTAAAACATGTGCGAGATCCTTAACCTGTTCCTCCCTTAAGTGGGCAAAGTCAAACTGGTGCTCCCTTGGCGTTATCCAAATTTCAAAAGGAAAGCGTGATGCAAAAGGGCTGAAGCTTATAAAGTGGTCATTTTCAAGGATAATCCTCTCCTTTTCCGAGATTTCTTGTCCAATCATATCGCACATTACACACGACCCGCGCCGGTTGAAATATTCCTTCATACCTTCAATTTCTTTTCTGACATCCTCGGGAACAAAGGGTATGGCGACAAGCTGGGAATGGGTATGCTCAAGGGATGCGCCGGCCACGCGTCCGGTATTTTTAAAAATTTGGATATATTTCAGCCGCGTGTCTTTGCGCAAATCCAGCGAGCGATCCCGCCATATCCAAATTATTTCTTCCACCTGTTTTTCTGTTTGCTCGTTCATTCCGATAATATGATTGCTGGATTCGATAATCACCTCGTGGGCGCCTACACCGTCCATATACTGATAAATACCCCGGGCGCGCTGGTAAGAGGTGCCATGGATGTTTAAAGCTGGGAACTTGTTGGGTACCACCCTGACCCACCAACCGGGTGTGTCTTTGGACGTATCCGGTTCACGATAGGCAATTATTTCCGGGGGTGTTTGTTCTTCGCTCCCCTCACAAAAAAAACATTTTTGTGATTTTTTACCTTCGTTTATTTCTTTGTATTCATTGGGACGTTTCCCTCTCTCAGTGGCTATTATTACCCACCGGTTAACAATGGGATCCTTTCTCCATTCAGGCATTACCCTACCTCCTACCTCAAGTCCTAATATATTTCATAATATGTAGCCGGCCCTGTCTAGTGCGAAATATAAACTCATATTGAGAGTACCGCAATTCGCATATTTTTATGCGCTTAAAAAGTATTCTTTTGACGATTGTTTTCAATTAAAGAAGGAAAAAGTCAAATTCAATCGAATGTAACAAATAAATGGTATGTAAGAAAAAGGGGTTGCATTTATGGCAAGTGATTTGGTCAGTATTAAGGGGACCAGGAACGGGCTGTT
>JAQVLS010000091.1 GCA_028704035.1 Desulfotomaculaceae bacterium
CATCCTTGCCAGTTCCTCCAGGCGCTCTTCGGGATTAAGCTGTTTGGCCCTGGTAGTCGTGCGGTCGCCGTCATATTCCTTGACGATATTGTAGTGTGCCCGGCCAAGGCAGGCCACTTGGGCCGAATGGGTTACACATATAACCTGGCGATTACGACCAAGCTGCAGCATTTTTTCAGCAACTGCCTGCAGGGCACTGCCGCCGATACCGGTATCCGCCTCATCAAAAACCAGCACCGGCACTCCATCGGCGTCTGCCAGCAAAGCTTTCAGCGCCAGCATGATCCGGGTCAGTTCCCCGCCGGAGGCTGTTTTAGACAGAGGTTTAAGAGGTTCGCCGGGGTTTGTTGAGATCATAAACGCAAGACGTTCCAATCCGTCCCGGACAGGACCGTCTACATCAGTGAAGGTGGCTTTGAATTCCACCCGGCCCATTTCCAGGTAAAGCAACTCTTGCTGTACCGCCACTTCTAGCTCTTTGGCCGCTTTTCTCCGGGCGGCGCTCAAAACACCCGCAGCTTTATTATATTCGGACTCAATCTCTGCAACCTCTTGTAAGAATTTTTCCAGTGATTGTTCCATGTCTTCCAGTAGAGCAAGTTCTTTTTGCGCTGCCTCCAGGTAATTATATATCTCGGAAATTGTCCCGCCGTATTTCTTCTTGAGTTTTTTAATCTGCTCCAGCCTTTCCTGGACAACCTCCAAACGGGAGGGATTAAAATCCACCCCGTCCCGGTAACGCGCCAGTTCCCTGGCGGCATCTTCGGCCTGGTAAAAGATGTTTTCAAGCGAGAGCAGAAGAGGCTCATTACGGCGGTCCAGGGAAACCAGGCTTCTTAGATTGTCCACCGTCCGGGCGAGCAAATCCAGGGCGGAGTACTGGCTGCCTTTCCCTTCATAAAGTAAAGTATATGCTTCTGCCACCAGCATGCTTACTTTTTCAGTATTTGAAAGAAAAATTTTTTCATTTTCCAATGCAATATCTTCACCCGGAGCAAGGTCCGCCTGCCGGATATCTTCGATCTGGTAACAGAGCATGTCAATCCGTCTGGCCCTGTCTCCCGCTGCGGTGTTCAGTTTTTCAAGATTGTGACGAGTGTCTCTCCAACGCGTATAGTGCAGGTTAACCTGCTTAAGGGCTGCCAGCACTTTTTCCCCGGCAAAACGGTCCAACAGCCGGCGCTGCTTTTTCTGGCTGAGCAGAGAATTTGTTTCCGACTGCATATGCATGTCCGCCAGGTTGCCGCCTACTTTTCTATAGTATCCCAGAGTGACTGTTCGCCCATTGATGCGGCAGAGATTTTTACCCGCGCGGTTAATTTCCCTGGTCATTACTATTATTTCATCTTCGGGGTCGTCAAAACCCATTTCATCTAAAAGCAAAGCAAGTTCTGTTATACCTCCGATAGCAAATGTCGCTTGTATTAACGCTTTTTCAGCTCCGGTACGGATCTGCCCGGTTGACGGTCTGCCGCCAAGCGCTGCCTGCAGGGCGTCTATAATGATCGACTTGCCAGACCCGGTTTCACCGGTGAGCACGTTAAAACCATCCTGAAAGTCTATATTTAACTGGTCAATGATCCCAAAGTTTTTAATAAAAATATTGAGCAGCATTTTCCTACCCCCCAAGCAGGTCCCCAAACCTTTTCAACACCGCGCCGGCGGCACCCCTGGGCTTTACTACCACCAGTATCGTGTCGTCCCCGCCAACTGTACCGATGATTTCATCCCAGCCGGCCTGGTCTATGGCCAAAGCAACACCCTGCGCGCCGCCTGGATTTGTCTTTATTATGATCAGATTCTCACTTGCATCAAACCCGATCACTGCATCAAGGAACACTCTTTTCAAACGCTCCCTGCTGTGCGGCAGACGGTTTTCACCCGGACGGACATAGTAAAATTTATTATCTTCAAAGGGGATTTTTATTAACCCCAACTCCTTAATGTCCCTTGAGACAGTAGCCTGAGTAACCTTATAGCCATTTATTTTTAATTCACTGGACAACTCATCCTGAGTCCCGATACGCTGGCGCCTGATTATTTCGAGTATCTTATGCTGCCGACCGGCCTTCATCTAACTTCCCGCCTTCTCAACTACAATAACAACCGGCGCAATAGCAGCCCGGTTTAATACAACTATCTTGATCACACTAAAAAGAGCGTTGTCCAGGCCGGTAGACATTTTTTCTACAGCCTCATACTCTTCCATACCTCCGGGATGACCCGTATATATCACCAGGGCGACCCGGCCGCCCGGGCGCAGTAAACGCAGAGCCGATTGGAGAGCCCGCACAGTCGTATCCGGCCTTGTTATAAAAGAGTGTTCGCCACCGGGCAGGTACCCGAGGTTGAAAATCACCGCATCAACCGGACCAGAGACATAATGCTCCATATCCTCATGACCGGCTTTTACTAATGTAACCCTATCGGCCATTCCTGCATCTTCCAGAAGCAGACGTGTGGATTGAAGCGCATCCTCCTGGATATCAAAGGAAAAGACCCGGCCGTCCGGGCCGGCCAGTCCGGCCATAAAGAGGGTATCATTTCCTCTGCCGGCTGTCGCGTCAACAGATGTCCCACCGCTTTGCACAGAACAGGACAAAAATTGCTGAACCAGGTGAACAGCGCTGTCCAAACCCCTAGACACCGTTTCGGTCTCCCTCTTCCTTTAATTTTTTCCGTAGTATTTCAAAAAAATTTCTGCCGGTAATTCGGAGAAATTTTGCCTTCCGGGGAGCCCGCCTGATCACAATTTCATCATACTGACGCAGGCTGAACACATACTGGCCATCTATAGTAAGCGTTACCGCGCCGCCGTCTGACAACAGCGCTACCTTGATTACGCTGTCGGGCGCGATCACCACAGGTCTGGCCCACAGTGAGTGCGGGCAGATGGGAGTAAGCAGAATCAAATCGTGATCCGGCGATACCAGAGGTCCGCCGGCGGACAGGGAATAGGCGGTTGAGCCGGTAGGGCTCGCTATGATCAAACCATCCGCATGGTATTTGTTTACAAAATAATCATTTACATAAGTCTCCAGGTGGATCAGCCTGGCAATAGCGCCCTTGCTTATGACAACATCATTCAGCCCGACAGAATGTTCTACTAAAGAGCCATCCCTGTAGACAGCAGCTTCCAGCATCATTCTCTCTTCCACAAAGTACTGGCCGGCCAAAATTTTCCCCAGGTCATCCAGCGCCTCCGGCACGTCTATTTCGGTAAGAAAACCAAGGTGTCCCATGTTTATACCGATCAGAGGCGTGCCTGCTTTAGCCACCTTTCGTGCCGTCCACAACATGGTCCCGTCACCGCCGAACACAATCACACACTGCGCCTGTGCGAACAACTGCTCCTGGGATACGCCAAGCCTGGATAGACCAATAATGCGGGCTGTGTCATCCTTGATCATCACCTCGCAGTCTCTTTCTTCCAGCCAGCGGGCGATCTGTTCAACAAACAGTTGGACACCCTTCTTATTCAGATTTACTACCAGTCCGAATTTTTTCAATTGACGAGTCCTCCACGGCAGTTTAAAACCGGTTTAATACTTAAGCCTGCAGGTAACCAAAATTAACATGTGCTGTTTTAACAACATGATCAATATCACCATCTACTGGCGATCCATTTTTCTTAAAATAAATTAAAAATTCGATATTTCCCTTCGGTCCGGTGACAGGAGAATAATCCAGGCCGCCAATCACCCAACCCAGCGCTTTAACCACACCCGTGACGGCATGCAACACCGCCACGTGAACACCCGGGTCCCTGACAACACCTTTTTTACCTACCTTGTCCCGGCCTGCCTCAAACTGAGGTTTAACCAGCGCCATTCCCTCGGCATCCGCTGCGGTAAGCTCGCCAATTTTGGGCAGCACCTTCGACAGTGATATAAAGGATACGTCAATAGTGACAAAATCCGGGGTTTCCGGCAGGGACTCTTCGGCCAGATAGCGAATATTGGTACGCTCCAATACCACCACCCGGGGATCGTTCCGCAGGCGCCAGGCCAGCTGACCGTAACCTACATCGACTGCGTAAACCAGCCTGGCTCCGTTCATGAGGGCACAGTCGGTAAACCCGCCGGTCGACGCGCCCACATCCAGGACTATGCGATCGTTCAAATCCAGGCTGAAAGATTTTATGGCCTTCTCAAGTTTAAGCCCGCCACGGCTCACATAAATCAGGGAACTACCGCGGATTTCAATATTTGACTGCGGCTTAATCAGTAAGCCCGGTTTGTCTGCTCTTTGCCCGTTAACAAAAACCAAACCGGCCATAACAGCCGCTCGTGCTTTTTCCCTACTCGGGTAGCAACCCTCTTCGGCCAGCCTTACATCCAATCGTTGTTTCTTTTGGGACAAAGTAAGATACCCCCCGAACTTGGAAATCCAAGCGCCAGCAGAAAAAATAAAACCAATAGACAGAATTAAATCCCAATTTGTTTTATTTTTTATCTGAAACTATTTTAAGCCTTTTGGAGCGGTTTATGTGCGCTATTTTGTTTGCCACCGTCTTGACTATATGCTTTACCGTCAGACCGTATTTGTCTCTCAGCATAGCCGGACTGCCGTGTTCCACAAAAACATCCGGAATGCCGAAACAATGGACTCTAATACCCTTAAGGCCTTGGGCCGACAGTAGCTCAAGCACCGCGCTGCCAAAACCTCCTTGCAGAACATGCTCCTCCAGGGTAAACAGCATATCAGTTTGTTTGGCGTAGTATAGTATGCATTCTTCGTCAAGCGGTTTTACAAACCTCGCGTTTATAACAGCGGCGCTAATCCCTCTGTCCTTGAGAGCAACTGCAGCTTCTAGCGCCAGTCGAACAGTGTTGCCTATCGCCAGAAGAGTAACATGAGATCCTCTTTTCAATACTTCAGCCCGTCCGATAGGGATTTTCATTAAATTTTCATCCAACGCACAGCCGACACCAGTCCCGCGCGGGTACCGCAAAGCTGCAGGACCAGGGTGCTTGATTGCAGTTGCCAGCATGTGCTGCAGTTCATTCTCATCTTTTGGAGCCATAATCACCATGTTTGGAATCGGCCGCAGGTAGGCAAAGTCAAAAAGGCCGTTGTGAGTAGAGCCGTCTTCTCCCACAATGCCTGCCCTATCTATGGCAAAGGTTACCGGGAGTTTCTGCAGGCAGACATCATGCAGGATCTGGTCATACGCGCGCTGCAAAAATGTTGAGTAAATTGCCACTACAGGATGATAGCCGCCGGCAGCCATACCGGCAGCCATAGTAACGGCGTGCTGCTCGGCTATGCCCACATCGAAAAAACGCTTGGGATAATGCCGGGCAAAATCGGTGAGACCAGTGCCGCCGGCCATTGCCGCGGTTATCGCGACAACGCTTTCATTCCGGCGGGCCAGCATGATCATTGTCCGGCCAAAGATATCTGTGTACGAAGGAATACTGCTACTTTTATAAACTTTCCCGCTGGCCGGGTCAAACGGACCCACACCATGAAAACGGTCGGGGTTATTTTCAGCCGGCTTGTAACCCCTGCCTTTTTTTGTTAAGACATGGACCAAAACCGGCCCTTTCATATTTTTGGCACGCTGCAGAACGCCGGCCACCTGCTTGATGTCATGCCCGTCAACCGGACCAAGGTATATAAATCCCATCTCCTCAAAAATCATACCGGGCACCACCAAGTATTTCAAACTGTCCCTTAACCTTAAACCAATGCGCAGCAAAGCCGAACCAACAGGTATTTTGCGCATTAGCTGTTCCAGCTCTTCCTTGCCCCTGGTGTACATGGGATCGGTGCGCAGCCTGGCTAGGTACCCGGACATGGCGCCGACGTTTTGCGCTATGGACATCTCATTATCGTTCAATATTACTATCAAATCTTTTTTTAGATGCCCGGCATTGTTAAGCGCTTCAAAAGCCATGCCGCCGGTCATTGCTCCGTCACCTATCACTGCTGCTATTTTATATTTTTCACCATTTAAATCCCGTGCCACAGCCATACCAAGCGCAGCTGAAATCGAAGTGCTGCTGTGTCCCGTCCTAAAAACGTCATACATGCTTTCTGTGGGATGCAAAAAACCGCTGATGCCCCCGAATTGGCGCAGTGTACTAAATTTCCCCCGCCGCCCGGTTATGATTTTGTGTGCATAGCTCTGGTGTCCCACATCCCATAAGATTTTATCCGGGGGCGTATGAAAGGCTTTATACAAGCCCAAAGTCAGTTCAACCACACCCAAACTGGGCGCGAGATGCCCGCCGTTCTTTGAAACGGTTTCAATGATCAGTTGGCGGATTTCTTCGGCCAGCTTATTAAGCTGCGGATAACTGAGCCTGTGTATGTCATCGGGGGAGTTAATTTGTTTTAAATGACTGCCCATATCTTTATTTACCCCCTCTTGTTCCTGGTTGTGCGTTTTTTCCTGAATGGACTGTAACCGGTTGTTTCTTCCACTCTAGCCAGGATCCTGCCGACAAAAAAAATCACATCGTTGGGGTGAGACAAAGCAATTTTTTTGGAATAAGCTTTGCCAGAAACAATCACCGCGGCAATAAATGCGGTGATTAGAATATTCAGCCAGAACTGGCTTATAGCAGGATTTAGGTTAACGATCTGCACAGCGATGGAGATCCCCAGCGCGCCTCCCACAGTAGTAGTAATATCACTCAACATGTCGTTAGTTAAGTTAGCAACC
>JAQVLS010000092.1 GCA_028704035.1 Desulfotomaculaceae bacterium
AATTATTGAATTTTTTTAGCGTATGCATGAGAACGACATGTTACCTGAAAGGAGCCAGGAAATGCTTCAGGCATTTTGCGGGGACTGGGAGTATCCCCTGGAGAGAGGACCGCAGACGGCCTGTTTTACCTTGAAGTAGTCCGTTGCCTCGGCGCGTGCGATTTCGCTCCCTCCGTGATGATGGACAATGAGATCCATCTCCATATAAATCCAGACAAGGAAGCAGCTATAATTAAACCGAATATTATATTTGTAGGCTATCTAGCTTTTCAACATTCTGATCTGTACTTAGCAGACGGGCCAGTTCCCCGGCTCTTCCCCGGCCGGGTATGCACAGGTGCGGATCGATTTCCGCCAGGGGCACCATGACGAAAGCGCGCTCAATCATACGGGGATGCGGGATAACCAGGTCGGCGCTTTTAATCTTATCGCAGCCGAAGAGCAAAATGTCTAAGTCTATCGTCCGCGGCCCCCAGCGTACAGCAGGCGCCCGTTCTAGCTTTTTTTCCATGTTCTTTAACAAGGTTAACAGCTCACACGCGGTTAAACTTGTCTCAATTTCCGCTACCGTATTAAGAAACCAGTCTTGTTTTGTCACATACAGCGGCGCAGTCTTGTATAAGGAAGCAACTTTTTTCACCTGTATACCGGGGGCTTCCTTCAGCAGATCCAAGGCTTTTTTTATATTGGCCTTTTTATCGCCCAGGTTGCTGCCCAGGCCAATATAGGCAGTTGTTGGCATCGTGTTTCCTCCAGTATAAATATTTATGTTAATTAACATATTATATTATTATTATACATTATTTCTGACCGGAGTGACTTGAAATAGATAAAAAAATTCATTGTGCCGCAGACCTGGTGTTTTAAAGTCTGTTTTTTCCTCGGGTTATTTCCACGGCCAGCCAGGTGAACCTGCCCGGCACGGGCGCCTGAGGCTTTTTGACGCATACTCTGACCTGGTCTGCGGGAAACTGCTCCAGCAACTCTTTGGCCACCGCCTCCGCCAGGGCCTCAATAAGCCGACGAGATCGGCCGCACACGATCGACTGCACTGTTTCAAATACCTGGACGTAATTAACTGTACGGTCCAGGTTATCCGAGATCCCCGCAGGCCGCAGGTCTAGAAAAAGCTCCACATCCAATATAAATTTTTGCCCCAGTGTCCTTTCCTCCGGCTGGGCGCCGTGATAACCGAAAAATTCCATTCCTTCAAGTATAATCTTGTCCATAATACCCTCTATCGGCCCATAATGGCGTCGGTCATCCGGACTACCCTAACCATCTCTTTTACATCGTGCACCCGTACAATGTCCGCGCCGTTGGCGATGCCGACCGCCACAGACGCTGCGGTCCCTTCTACCCGCTCTTCCACCGGCAGGTTCAAAACCTTCCCGATAGTAGATTTGTGTGACGGACCGATCAAAATCGGCTGTCGCAGACAACGCATCTCTTTCAACCGCCGCAGGGTCTCCAGGTTTTGCCTCGCATTTTTGCCAAATCCCAGGCCGGGATCAACAATGACCTTTTCCCTGGGCACCCCGGCAGCCAGGGCAATACTAATGCTTTCCCGCAGCGATTCAGCTATATCACCAATCAGGTCCCGGTAAACGGTACCTTGTTGATTGTGCATCAGCACCAGGGGAGCGCCGTATTTTGCAGCAATGCCGGCCATAGCGGGATCACCCCGCAGCCCCCACTGATCGTTAATCATGCCGGCGCCCTCCTCCAGCGCCTGCCTGGCCACCTCGGCTTTTGTCGTATCTATAGAAACCGGCACAGTTATCTCTTTGACCAGCCTTTTCAGGACCGGTATGACCCGGGCCAACTCCTCCTCAACATCTACCGGCGCAAAGCCGGGCCGGGTGGATTCCCCGCCCAAATCGATGATATCGGCGCCATCAGCCACCATCATTCCAGCCTTATCCAGCGCCAAGCCGGGGTCGCAATATTTTCCCCCATCTGAGAAGGAATCCGGCGTCACATTAAGGATCCCCATCACCAGTGTTCTTTCACCCAATTTTATTATTTTGCCGCAGCATTCCAGATTATAGGGAGTAAAACCCTCCTGTCCCTCCAACACTTCTCTAATCTCTTCGGCTATAGCAGGCAGGCTGAATGGCTGACTTTTTAGTTTGGCCAGAAAAACCTCATACTGCTTTAGTGTGCCCATCAGCAGGACCTTCGTTTCCGGGACGGAATTATCAACCACACCCCGGGCGACTGCAGCCTCCCCGCCTTTACCGAGCATTTCCTGCTTCATAATGTTAGCCTGCCTCGCCTGCACACCTTCCAGCATGACCAGCCGGTGTACCGCTTTCGGCGCCATCCACAGGCAGCCCGGCTTGTCCGCGCCAACTGAAGCAATAGCTTGGTACGCCTCTTTTTTATTGTCAACCATGACGCTGTAGACCCTGATTGCCAATCAAACACCTCCCGCATATCAATAATCTGCCGCAAATGCCGGATAAAAACGCCGCACACTGCTTGTCAAAATTATAAAGCGGCGGGTCAGGAAAATCAATCAAACCACGCCGCGTTTTTTAGAACAGACCGCACACACTGCCGGTCTCTGTATCAACGTCAATACGTCTGTAGGCCGGGTCAGACCCGGTGCCGGGCATTAGTTTAATTTCGCCGGTCATGGGGACAAGGAATTTGGCACCGCCAAAAACCAGGATATCGCGGATCGGCAATATCCAGCCCCGGGGGACCCCCTTAAGAGCAGGATCGTGTGATATGCTCAGGTGAGTCTTGGCCATGATCGTGGCAAAGTCGGCATATGCGGGATCTGACTCGAAACGCCTGGCTTTTGCCTCGGCATCAGTGGTCCAGGAAACTCCTGCAGCGCCATAAATCTCTCTGGCGATAACCTCTACCCTCTGCCTTAACGGCATTTCCAGCGGGTAAAGGTATTTAAAATCAACTTTTTCATTACAGGCGTCAACCACAGCGTCGGCCAACTCCAGGGCGCCCTCACCGCCCTTCATCCAGTGCTCGGACACGGCGCAACGGGCACCGGCCTGCTCTACCAGCCGACGGACGACCGACATTTCTTCCCTGGTGTCGGTGTAAAAAGCGTTTATGCAGACAACCGGCTTGATTCCGGACTTCTTGACAATTTCAATATGGCGCAACAGGTTGGGAATGCCCTTTTCGAGAAGCTTCAGGTCTTCCCTGATGTATTCCTCCGGCAGAGGACGGCCCGGCACGACGGTCGGTCCGCCACCGTGCATCTTCAGAGCCCTGATGGTGGCGGTGATTACAGAAACATTCGGTACCAGCCCGCTTAAGCGGCATTTGACGTTCCAGAATTTTTCAAAACCGATATCAGCGGCAAAGCCGCTTTCCGTGATGTGGTAGTCAGACATTTTGATACCGATGCGGTCGGCTATCACCGAAGACTGGCCGATAGCGATATTGGCGAAAGGACCTGCGTGCATGAGCACCGGCTGGTACTCTGCCGTGCTAACCAGGGTCGGGTTGATTGTGTTTCTCATATAAGCGGTCATGGCCCCGGCCACTTCCAGGTCAGAAGTGGTTACCGGCCTGCCATTTTTATCATAGGCGACAATAATCCTGCCGATCCTCTGGCGGAGATCTGCCAGGTCTCTGGTAACAGACAGGATCGCCATCAGTTCAGAGCTGGCCGCGATACCGAACCTGGATTCCATTTGATAGCCGTCCATTTTGCCGCCGAGGCCCATGATAATTTTGCGCAGGCCCTGGGCGCAGAAGTCGATAATCCAGCCCATCTCGACCCTGTCCGGGTCAATATCCAGGCGCCTTAAATGTCGCTTGGACAGTTCCCTGTCGTCATAGTTCCTCTCATGCTGCATCCTGGCGTTTAACGCTACCATGGCCAGGTTATGGGCGTTCATGATCTCATTTATATCCCCGGTAAGCCCCAGTGAAATCTCAGTCATGGGAATAACCAGGGCATTACCGCCCCCGGTCGCCGAGCCCTTTATATTCATGGTGGGGCCGCCTGAAGGCTGCCGGATCGCGGCGCTTACACTACGGCCCCTCTTGCTCAATCCTTGCACCAGACCGATAGTGGTTGTTGTTTTCCCTTCACCCAGCGGGGTCGGCGTTATCGCTGTGACGTTTATATACGTACCGTCCGGTCTGCCTGCCAGCCGCTTAATAATTTTCATGCTGTCCAGCTTACAGATTCTGCCGTAAGGAATAATTTCGTCTTTTTCAAGGCTCAACCTTTCCTGCCAGTCAGCCGGGGTAGGCATGTTTTTTACAGCCGCCTCCGCAATTTCAAAGTCCCTCATCCTGGTTGGATCGTAAGCCATGCTTTTACTCATAAATCCAGCGGTCGATTTCCCGGCTGTAATCCCACAGATCTTCTTCCTTAAAGAACAGGGCAATTTCCCTCCCGGCGCTTTCCTTGGAATCGGAACCGTGGATAACATTCCGGCCTATATCTATACCATATGTGCCCCTGATCGTACCCGGCAGCGCTTTCAGCGGATCGGTCGCCCCCATCATCTCTCGCGCCGCGTTCACTGCATCCTTACCCTCGACAACCATGGCCACCACCGGACCGCTGGTAATGAAATCAACCAGCGACTCAAAAAAAGGTTTACCCACATGTTCGCCGTAGTGTTTTTCGGCCAGTTCCCGGCTGATCTGAAGCATTTTCAACGCAGCAATTTTGAACCCCTTCTTCTCAAATTTGGTGATAATTTCACCGGTCAGACCGCGTTGCACACCGTCAGGTTTAACCATAAGATATGTACGTTCCATTATTAGCCTCCATTGTTATTGTTTTTAGAAAAAACCCGCAGCCTTAGGCTGCGGGTTTGATAAACTATATTAGCCCGTTTGTCCGCTCTCCCTCACCGGCCTGCTTCATCAGTTCAGCAAATTCAACTGCTTCAATAGTCTCTTTAGCAAACAGTGTCTTTGCTACCAGGTGAAGTGTCTCAATGTGATTTTCCAGAAGTTCTTTGGCCTGTTTATAAGAGCGGTCTATCGTCAGACGCACCTCAACATCAATGGCGCTTGCCACTTCTTCACTATAATTCCGATCCCTGGCCAGGTCCCTGCCAAGGAAAGGCGTATCGGTCTTCCGTCCGTAAGTCATCGGTCCCAGGTCGCTCATGCCGAATTCCATGACCATCTTTCTGGCCAGATCGGTTGAACGCTCCAGGTCATTTTGCGCTCCGGTGCTGATTTCTTTTAAAACCAGATCCTCGGAGACCCGCCCGGCCAACAGCATAGTCACCTGGTCAAGCAGCTGGGACTTGGTGGCGTAATAACGGTCCTCCTTGGGAAGCAACAGGGTGTAGCCGCCCGCCCGGCCTCTGGGAATGATAGAAACCTTATGCACAGGATCGGTGTTCGGCAATAAAAATCCGACCACCGCGTGACCGCCTTCATGATAACAGACCAGCCATTTTTCCTTTTCGCTGATTACTTTTGACTTCTTTTCCGGCCCGGCTATTACCCGTTCAATGGAATTTTCCAAATCAGCCATGGTGATCTTTTTCTGGTTCTGTCTGGCGGCTAAAAGCGCCGCTTCATTGGTCAGGTTGGCCAGGTCAGCCCCGGTGAAACCCGGTGTCCGGCGGGCCAGTATTTCCATGTTTACATCTCCTTCAACGGGCTTGCCGCGCATGTGGACTTTAAGGATCTCTTTGCGTCCGTTGACATCCGGCGCGTCCACCGCTACCTGCCGGTCAAAACGCCCCGGTCTCAGCAGGGCCGGGTCCAGAATATCCGGCCGGTTGGTAGCCGCCAGGATAATAATGCCCTCGTTGGGTGAGAAGCCGTCCATTTCTACGAGAAGCTGGTTGAGCGTTTGCTCGCGTTCGTCGTGCCCGCCACCAAGACCGGCGCCGCGCTGACGACCTACCGCGTCAATTTCATCTACAAAGACAATGCAGGGGGCATTTTTCTTGGCCTGCTCAAAGAGGTCGCGCACCCTGGAAGCGCCTACGCCGACAAACATTTCCACAAAATCAGAGCCGCTGATGCTGAAAAACGGCACTTCCGCTTCGCCTGCCACCGCCCTGGCCAACAGAGTCTTGCCCGTGCCGGGCGCCCCGAAAAGCAGCACACCACGGGGTATCTTGGCGCCCAATTCCTCAAACTTTTTCGGGCTTTTTAAAAATTCAACAATTTCCTCCAGCTCTTCTTTAACCTCATCGGCCCCGGCCACATCAGCAAAGGTTACTTTCTTCTTATCATCGGTTTGCAGCCTGGCCCGGCTCTTGCCAAAGGACATAACCCGGTTGCCCCCGCCCTGAGTCTGCTGCATCAGGAAAAAGAACAGGAATACTAAAAGAAGGATGGGCAACAGGGTTGTAAGAAGACTGGCCCACCATCCGGGCCGGGGAGGCGGCTCACTGGTCCATTCCACCTTCTTTTCTCTTAGAAGGGCGTACAGGGTATCGTCTTCCGCAGGACCCTTGGTTTCAAATTGTAGACCATCTGCTTTTTCACCCGATATTAAGTTGGTCTGGCCGTCTGACTGGATCAGAACCGACTTTATCTGTCCCTGGCCCACATCATCGAAAAATTTACTGTATTTGATTTGTTCAGGTAAAGTTCCTGCGGGCGTCGTATATTTAAGCAAGGCGATAATAACCAGAACGATCAGCAAATATATGCTCAGGGTCTTTATTACCTTGTTCACAATGCGACTCCCCCCTAAAA
>JAQVLS010000093.1 GCA_028704035.1 Desulfotomaculaceae bacterium
CCCTTTGAGCCTCCTACAGCCCTGGTAGTTTATACGGGCAAAATGACTGACCAGCTGGACGTGGACAAGTCTGTGCAAAACCTGTTTTATTTTCTGAATGCCGCTGTGCGGGAAATGGAAATGGTAGCGATTACTCTGGGCAAGGTATCCCTGACAGACATAAGCGGTGATGATCTGGTTGCCCTAGACCCCTTCCTAGCCAGGGCCTTGAATATCGATCTCGGTTTCGTTTCACCGCAAAACCAGGGTGTTTTCTACAATAATTTTGCAGATATTAACATGGTCAGGACCCAATCACAACATACCGCCCATTAATCGTGTGGAACTAGTGTTCTAACAGCCGGACTAAACAGTCCGTGTTGTTTTTTTTGTGTCTTTTTATGGGCTTAACAGGAAAACAACCGGTATTTGTTGAAGTATAAAAACAAATTGTATGGAAGGGAGGGTATATTTATACATTGAAATCAGGGGGGATGTAATTTTGTATATGGACATTCCTATAGAAAAAATCATTATCAGTGATAATGTCAGACAGAGTTATGATAAAGAAGCGATCAGGGGTTTGGCTCGGTCTATCAGCAATGTAGGTCTGCTGCAGCCTGTAATAGTCAAGGAAAACAGCGATGCGACGTTTACGTTGCTGGTCGGGCACAGGCGTTTTGAGGCTGCCAGGCTGGCCGAGGTAAAAGTGATTCGCGCCATTATTTTTGATGATAGCGAATCAAAGCTAATGCTGCAACTGATTGAAAACCTGCAGAGAGAAAATCTAAATCCCATAGAGGAGGCTCTGGCATACAAAAAGATACTGGAAGAAGAGGGACTTACTCAGGAAGAATTAGCTGCTAAGCTTGGCAAGCCTCAACCAAATATCGCCAATACCCTCAGATTGCTCAGGCTGCCGTCTGAGGTTCAGAAAATGTTGAGCAGCGGCGAAATAAAACAGGGCCATGGGAAGGTGCTGCTGCAGTTAAAAGATCCGGAAAAACAGCGGCAGTTGGCTGAAATAGCTTTCCGGGAACGTATGCCGGTCAGCGCTCTAAGAGAAGCCGTACTACAGGAAATAAGGACGGATTCTAAGCCCAGGCAAAAAGAATATGATCATCTGATTAACGCTCTCAGGGAATTTCGCAAAAATACAGAAAGCAGCAATCTGTTAATATATATATCACCGGAAGAAAAGTTAAATATCAAAAATGAAATCAAAAAATTTATCAGGCTTTTAGGCTAGCTAACGTTATTGATATAGATAATCACACTCTGGCGCCGGTTACATATAATAAACCGTTAAAAAATAATGACGCAAAAAAAATTATAAGTTATAATATCAGCAATTAAAAGCAGTAGAATACTATTTTGCCCGCAGGTTTCATGTGTAATAAATGAGGACCGGGGCATTTCTACTTTACAGCAAGTAATCATTCATAATAGAATTAAGAATTATAAATGGTTTAAGGGGGTTCCTTCCGTTGAATGAAAAGGTTAAGGCGGCTGCCCTTTCAATCGGATCAAATACGGTACTAACGTTTGGCAAGCTGGCCGTAGGACTGTCTATCAACTCAGTCAGCGTTATCTCTGAAGCTTTTCATTCAGCTCTAGACCTGGCCGCAGCATTAATAGCTTTTGCCGCAGTGCGGAAATCTTCTAAGCCGGCTGATAAAAGGCATCATTACGGCCACGGCAAGGTTGAAAATCTATCCAGCATTATTGAAGCCCTTATGATCGTAGCCGCAGGAGTGATCATAATATTGAACGCGCTGCCCCGGTTAAAAGGCGGCGGTGAAATACACAACCCCGCCCTGGGCGCCGCCGTAATGGCTGTCTCAGTAGCTGTAAATATACTGGTTTCCAAGAGACTGTTGAAAGTGGCCAGGGAAACAGATTCACCTGCGCTGGCGGCTGACGGCTGGCACCTGCTCACCGATGTCTACACCTCGCTGGGAGTCTTCGTGGGTATGGGCGCTATTTATTTAACCGGGTATGAAATTATTGACCCCATTATAGCTCTGGGCGTGGCCTTGTTGATATTTAGGGCTGCTTTTGACCTGATCCGGGATTCGATGCACAGTATTCTGGATTTTGGTCTGCCCGAGGAAGAGGAATCTATTATTCGCGAAATTCTGAAGAAATATTCAAGTGGGTTTGTGGAGTACCATAAACTACGGACCAGGAAGTCAGGCAGCGACCGGTATGTGGACCTGCACCTGGTGGTGCCGAAAGATGAAGACATAAAAACGGCACATGCCCTTTGTGATCAGATAGAAAAAGAGATGCAAGACTCGCTTGCGGGCTTACATATGTTAATCCATATCGAACCGTGCGGTGGATTCTGCGAAGATTTGGAGGGCCGGGACGAGCATAATAAGCTGGGACAATGTCCCGAGTGCGAAAAAAGAGTAGATGCCAAGATAAAATAGCTGTCACCGGCAATAGCGGTGTGGTTCTTTATTGATAGGTCGGGCTTATTAGTGCAATCGTAAGTAAGTATTTCACATTGCTTTTCGGGGGTTGTAAAATGAAAAACACCGCTTGCAATAGGGTAACAAAGCCTAAAACCCCCTAACAAGGTTTTAAATTTGCTTGGGCCAGGGTAAAGTGATTCAAGAAGTCCTGCCCGGTATTTATAAGATAGAAGTGCCCCTGCCAAGGAGCCCTCTTGGGGCGACGAATTCCTATCTGAGCGGCCCAAAAAGTATTTGCTGTGGGGGAGGCTGTCACTCGCCTGGAATGCTTACAGCATATAGGCAGGGTCAAGAAAATTGAAACCAATGGGAAGATATCTTATGAGCTTAATTAAAGCATAGTCCTAACTATGTGTGAGATGGAGGTTGGCTGGTTGAAGCGGATTTTAGGGATAGTAGCCTCTCCGAGAAAAGTAGGTAACTGTGAAATATTAACCAAGGTGATCATGGAGGCTGCGGGCCCGGATAACAAGCTTGAAATGATCAGGCTGACTGATTTGGATATAAAAGGGTGTCGAGCGTGCTATTCCTGCTTGCCTAGAGAAGCAGCCTGTGTTATTGAAGACGACCTAGCTTTCTTGCTAGATAAAATACGGAAGGCCGATGCTGTAGTTATAGCCGCGCCGTGTTATATTTTAGGTCCTAACGGCAGTATCAAAAAGTTAAAGGATAGGTTCGTCTCCATAGGCAATAAATTTGCACAGTTTGCCGGCAAGCCATGCGTTACGGTAGCAACTTACGGCGCTCCCAACTGGGAAGGCTATACCGAGCAGGCGTTAAACCTTACTGCCAGGTTTTTAAACTTAAATCTGGTTGACAGCGCGGTTTTTTTCGGGGCGTCTCCTGCTGAAGTTATAGAAAAACCTGCTGACCTGCAGAGGGCGCAACAGTTGGGCCGAGCCCTGTTTGACCCGGATTATAAGCGGACACCTAAAGAAAACGAGTGTCCCGTCTGCTGGAGCGATATTTTAAAGTATGACGGCACAGATGTCATATGTCCTTTCTGCGGTACCAGGGGTGAAATTAAAGCTGAGGGAGAAAAGGTGCAACTTGTTTTTTATCCCAAAGACGACCACCGCTTTACGGATGAAGGCAGAAGGCACCACTTTGAAGTCTACCTGAACAGCAAAAAGCAGGAGTATATCAATAAAAGAAAGTATTACCGGGGGCTGCAGGGTCCGTATCGCGAAACCAACTATTGGGTTACCCCGGATAAAAGGGAATAAAATCAGGGGGCGGAAAATGGTGAGCGGTTCACTTAAATGCGGACAAGTAACAGATAATAACCCCAAGGTTATTTATGTTTATGATGAAAAATTTGGTGGTTGGATTAATGTAACAAAGTTTTTAGACAACCTTAAACATACCATAAAAACACTTGAAAATAAACGCCGGGAAAGGAAAGATTTTAATTTAATCCGTTTTTATTATTCATCTTGTTATAAATCTGGTTAGCAGGAAAACACCCTTTATAATTAAGTAAAATTTATAAATTATTCTGGTGCTGTTATTAGCACCAGGCGAAAAAAGTTGGAACTTTTGAGCTTCAGCTTTTTTGTATTTCCGGCATTAATTACTTGCGTTTTTAGAATATTGTGCATGACTCCCGGTTTAACCAACTAATGTCAGCACAGTAGTTTACGAATATAAAAAACAGAAACGTTGAAATTTTTAGACACATTAACAACTGTATTTATTAGCTTAGACTATTAATCCAATTGAGAACGCATATTTCACTTTATTCACTTTGTGAATGATAATAAAAAAAAGGATAAGTTGTGAATTGCAATTTATGCATCTCGTAGACAATTATGGTGGTGGTGGATTAGGACAACAAGGTTGATCCAATTGCATATGTATTGACGCAGGTACAATAACAAACACCGCATATTGTTGAAATGCTCTATTCTACTACTAAGCAAGCCATGGATGAATGTACAGAGAATGGTGCTGTAATAACACCAGTTATGCCTGGTATAACTCCTGGCAAAATAGTCGGGTAAGAGAAAGAGAGATGTTACTTATTATGTATATGAACGGGATTCAGCAAAGTACTGAAGTTGGTTACAAATACTGGTCTCCTGCGGAGACGATGCCGCATCGGGAGATGAAAAAACTTCAGTTGGCGAGATTGCGGGAACAAGTAAACTACCTTTGGGATAAAAGTCCATTTTATCGCCAGAAATGGGAGCAAAGTGGTTTTTGTCCAGCTCTATTAAGGACCCTTGATGATATAAGGCGTATACCCATTCTTCATAAAGAAGAAATAAGGTTAAGCCAGGAAAAAGAACCTCCCTATGGGATGATGAGTATTCCTGACCGCGGGCCTTTCATACGCATAGGCATGACTTCAGGAACCACCGGTGAACCTGTTATCATACCGTTTAACGAAGAAGATTATTTCGGAGTTTATTGTGCCGGTGCAGTCCGGGCTGTATGGGCGGCTGGAATAAGAAAGGAAGATATTGTCCACGCTGCTTTTGGTTTCACACCTTTTCTGGGACTGGCTGCGGCTTATGATTGCTGTGAGCATTTAATCGGCTCCCTAGTGATCCCGGGCGGTATCTGGAACAGCCTGATGCGGTTGACAATGATAAAAAAATTAGGGATAACGGTATTAATGGGTACGCCGACATATCTTTTGCACCTGGCCAAAGTTGCCGAGGAAAACGGCATTAATGCACGGACCCTGGGAATAAAGACAATTTTAACCGCCGGCGAACCTGGTAAAATGTCCATACCAAACACCGGCATCCGTTTGGAAGAAGCGTGGGGAGCCAAAATATTTGATTACTGCGGCACTCAGGAGACACACTATCTGGCCTGGTTGTGTGATGAAGGCGTAGGACACATGAACGAAGACCTTGCTTATTGCGAGGTATTGAACCCCGAGACTGACGAACCGGTTCCCCCGGGTGAATCTGGAAAACTGGTGGTTACTGATTTAGTAAGTAAAACTCATCCCTGTATCAGGTACGAAACTGGTGACCTGGTTAAAGGTATAGACGCGGGCGCTACCTGCGCTTGCGGCAGGACGTTGAGTGTTATGAAAGGATTTATGGGACGGGTAGGAGATGTTATCAAGGTACGCGGCGTGTGCGTATCCGTCGCGGGGATCGAGAACGTGATACGGGGAATACCGGAATGCTCCGATAGTTATGAATATATAGCGTCAAAAACTGAAAACGGGATGGATAAGATAACGGTACGGGTAGAGCCGAAAAGTGATGTTGATTCCGGACTGTGGGATAATATGCGTAAAAAGGTGGCTCAGAAATTACAGCTGTCCTTTATGATTAATATGGATGTGGAAATTTTGCCTCCCGGCACGTTGCCTGTATTTGAATTAAAGGCAAAGCGCTTCCGTGACACCAGACCTAAGATAGAAGATAGCAGCGGAGTATCTTGCCTGTCAGCCAAATAACTGTTTAGGTTAGATGTAAGATATTAAGAATAAAAGGCCCTTATCTATATTGGATAAAGGCCTTTTATTGATAATGATTTATTAAAACAGATCAAAAGCAAACATGCTGTTTTTTTTACGCAAGTCATCTTATTATTGGAAGGTGCTTAAAGTGAACTGGAAGATAAGTGTTTATGAGGAAAACTGTATAACCAAATTATTTATAGGAAGAACTAATTAATGCAATCGTAAACGCATATTTCTCTTTCTTCATTTGGGAATGATAATATAAAATCGGGTTGAGTTGTATGTAGAATTCTGCACCTAGCAGAAGTGGCTATACCATTTAGATAATTGGAAGAGAGGTGAATTGTTCACAAATACAAGATAACCTTGAGTTATCATGTATTTAGTTATTAGGATTGTCAAAGGTGTTTTCAATGAAACCATAATTTGAAGGGAGAAGAGATAATGGCAAAAATTATTAGCCCGCAAGAAGCGGCAGCGTTGGTTAAAGACGGCGCACACGTATCATGGACAACAGCAGGTTTGTGCGGATTTCCTGAAGAATTGGCGATAGCCCTTGAGAATCGCTTTATGGAAACCGGACATCCCAAAGATTTGTGGAACATGCACAGCTGTGGCTGCGGCGACTGGAAGACCAGAGGAATGGGCCATATAGGAAACGAAGGTATGTCCATAAGGCATACTGCCGCGCATATTGGCGAGG
>JAQVLS010000094.1 GCA_028704035.1 Desulfotomaculaceae bacterium
CCATAAACAATTCGGCTATTTCCCTGGTTTCTGCGCCTTCGCGCAGTGGCGTCTTCAAATCCACTTCCCGCTCGTCATAAAGGCACGGTCTCAAGCCACCGCTCGCAGTCAGGCGCAGGCGGTTGCAGTTTTCACAGAAATGATCGCTCATGGAGGTAATAAAGCCAACAGTTCCCGCAGCGTCTTTAAAGCGGTAATATTTGGCAGGGCCGCTGCCGCAAGGCGCCCCAACAGGCGACAATTGACCGACTTTTCTGTTTAGCTGGTCTATTATTTCTGCAGCCGGCACAAATCGCCCTGCGGACCAGGTTATGGAGGAACCGATAGGCATCAGTTCAATAAAGCGGATGTGCAGGGGCCTATTAAGGGTAAGGCGAGCCATGGTCGCTACCTCATCGTCGTTGAAATCACGGATAACAACAGTGTTCAGCTTAACCGGGTGAAGCCCGGCGTCGAGAGCCGACTGGATGCCTTTCCAGGCAGAGGATAGTTCGCCGCCGCGGGTTAACTCCCGGTAGCGATCATCCCTTAAAGTATCCAGACTGATATTAACCCGGTTGACTCCTGCTTCTTTCAGCGCCTTGACGCGGGCAGGAAGCAGCAGCCCATTGGTGGTGAGGGTTATATCCTCAATTTCGGGAATGCTTGAAATGCGGCTTATCAGATCCTCTAATCCCCTGCGCACCAGCGGTTCGCCCCCGGTCAGGCGTACTTTTTTAATCCCGACCAGAACCGCAGCCTTTATTATTGTTTCAAATTCTTCCAGGCGCAGGATGTCCTCATGGGGATTATCCTTGATACCCTCTGGCGGCATACAGTATACACAACGCAGGTTGCACTTGTCGGTAACGGAAACTCGCAAATAATTTATGTCTCTTCTGTAGGTATCACGCATAGCTTCACCTTCTCGATTATTAGTTAATTGCTGAAGTAGTTAATTACCAAATAATATAATCCCTTGCATAAATACATGCTGCAGTTGACAAGTACCCGTAACAAACAATTATTATTATAACAATTATACTCTTAACGAACAACTACTACAAATAGAGACACTCCCCTGTAAAGGTAAAAAATGCCTCACTAATAATCAGCACAGTTATGTTAAAATATACTGGTATATTTTTGCTTTTTGAAAGGGGAACAGGCAATGCTCGGCCAAGAAGAAACTATTATTGTACTTGAAGCTGCCATAGATGATATGAATCCGGAAATATACTCCTACCTGCTTGACAAATTGATTGAAGAAGGAGCGCTGGACGCATATCTGACTCCCGTGTATATGAAAAAGAACAGACCCGCCAACCTCCTGTCAGTAATCTGCCGGGAGGGAAAATCAGAAAAACTGCTGGAAACTGTTTTCCGGGAGACCACCACATTGGGGGTGCGCATCAGGGAAGAAAAGAGAAGGGTACTGCCCAGAAGCTTTACCAAAGTAAAAACTCCCTGGGGGGAAGTAAAAGTAAAAATTGGTTTTTTAGATGAGGACAAAACAGAAATACTGCAATTCGCTCCCGAATACAAGGAATGCCGGAGCATATCTGAAAAACATGGAGTTCCTCTGAAAAAAGTGTACACTGCCGCCCTGCTGGCCTTTTCGCAGCTAAAGGAAAAATGAAACGGGTCCAGGCTAAAAAGCCCCCTCCCTGATGGCCTCATCCATGCTGCCGCTCCGAAAACCCTGCAGATCCAGCGCTGTATAAGCATAACCTATTTCCTTAAACCTGGCGGCAACTTCTCCGGCCCTTTCCAGCAGTACATTAAAACATTCCGGGGGGACTTCTATGCGGGCCAAGTTGTCGTGGTGTCTTACCCTGAGCTGGCCTATCCCCAGGTTTTTCAAATATTCTTCCGCCTGGTGCACCATCACCAGGCTTTCCAAGGAAATTTCAGCGCCGTATGGAAACCTTGTAGCCAGGCAGGGGGTAGCCGGTTTATAGGCAGTGGGCAGAGCGAATTGCCGGGAAAGGGCATAAATTTCCTGCTTCGTTATACCCGCTTCCCGCAGCGGCGATCTTACTCCTAGTTCCTTACCGGCACGTAGGCCGGGGCGGTAATCCTCGGCATCATCGGCGTTTACCCCGTCAAACACGTGACTGGCGCCCTTTTCCCCGGCGATCCTGAGCATTGCCGTGTAAATTTCTTTCTTGCAGTGATAGCACCTGTCGGGGGGATTGCCTCTAAACGCGGCGCTTCTTAGCCCATTGGTCTTTAAAACTATATGCTTTGTACCAATTGCGTCGGCCAGCGCTTTGGCCTCGTCGACCTCACCGGGCGGATATATTTCTGAAGTCGCGGTTACGGCCAGCACCCGCTCGCCCAGTATATCGCGGACGACCTTAAGCAGCAGAGTGCTATCAACACCGCCGGAAAAGGCTACCAGTACTTTACCGCAGTCTTTTAAAATATTTATCAGTCGGTCCAGTTTCCGTTCTAACTCTTTCATAGTAAAAACCAACCTTTATTCATACGAGATTGCGTAATACGAACAATCACCATTTCTCAACTTAAAGGGAATAATGGTCATATCTATTTTATTCACTTTTTTCATGCGAATGGCCGTGGTCGTGTTCCTGGTTGTGATCATGATCATGCCCGTACTCGTGCTGGTGGCTGTGGTGAACGTGACCGTGTTTATGCTCGTGAGTATTGGTGTGCGCCGGTTTGTGGTCGTGTAGGTGGGCATGGCGATGTTCCCGGTGATGGCAGCAGTGGCAGGGAATAGGACTCTGTATTTCAGCCTGGCAATGCTCTCCTACAATCAACCTTAGCAGGTTCGGGTGTTCCATAACCTTTTTGCCGGCGCCGTACCCCACTTTTTCAATGATCATGGCCGGCAAATCGATAAAGGCGTCCGCCAGGACGGAAAGTAAGGCCGCTCCGGTGGGAGTCACTAGTTCACCTGCGATGCCTGTTCCATAAACAGGCACGCCGTGTAATATCTCCAGCGTGGCAGGAGCTGGTGAAGGAATTACACCATGCATGCATTTTATAAAACCTTTGCCCATGGGTAAAGGAGAAACATAAACCTTATCGACCTTAAGCAGATGCAAGCCCAGTACGGCGCCTGTCACATCCACGATCGCGTCAACGGCGCCGACCTCATGAAAGTGAATCTGCTCCGGCGTCGTGTCATGGACGGCAGCCTCCGCCGCAGCCAGGCGAATAAACACCTCTCTGCTTTTATCCTTTACTGCCGCCGGCAGGTCGCTGCCGGCAATAATCTGCAGGATATCGGCCAAACGCCGCGCCGGTTGCTCTGTTTCCAACAAATCCACAAAAATGTTGACGCAAGCTATGCCGTTTCTCTTTTCTTTTTTACACCGCATATCATAGCCTGCCACCGGCATTTTAGCCAACTCTTCTTTTAACAGTGCAAAGTCAACCCCGGCGCTAACCAGGGCGCCCATGCACATATCCCCGCTTATGCCAGAAAAACAATCAAAATAGGCAATCCTCAATCCTATCCCCCCTAATCATCCTGGTTATAGCATTAGCCATAGCGGCGGCGCCAAAACCGTTGTCGATGTTCACAACGCTTACGCCCGAGGCGCAGCTGGTGAGCATGCCGAGCAGGGCTGAGAGCCCGTTGAAACTGGCGCCGTAGCCTACGCTGGTCGGCACGGCGATGATCGGTTGATCGGCCAGACCACCTACCACGCTGGCCAGGGCCCCTTCCATTCCAGCTACTACAATGATCACATTAGCCCAACGAATTAGCTCCAGTTTGTCCAGCAGTCGGTGGATCCCGGCTACCCCCACATCATAAGTCCGTCTGACTTCGTTGCCCATTACTTCCGCAGTAACAGCCGCCTCTTCGGCTACAGGCAGGTCGGCGGTGCCGGCGCTCATAACCAGTATTTTACCCCTGGGAGCAGATTGTTCACCCCGGTTGACCACGATAACCCGGGCCAATTCATTGTATATCGCGTCCCGGTATATTTCCTTGACCTTGTCATAGGCTTCCTTTGCAGCCCTGGTGCCAATAATACTCCTGCGCCCGTCACACAGCTTATTGAAAATTTGGGCAATTTGCTCAGCAGTTTTACCCTGACAAAAAACCACTTCTGGAAAGCCCTTACGCAGGGCGCGGTGGTGGTCAACCAACGCAAATCCCAGGTCCTCGTAGGGCAGGTATTTTAATCTGGCCAGAGCATCGTCTACAGATACTTGATTATTTTTAACATCCTCCAGCAATTTGTGCAGTTCATCTTTAAGCATAATCCCAAGGCTCCTTTTGAGTAAAAATCAAGCAGTTTGATGCAGCCTGATTAACCGGTCTTCAGTTAAAATAATGTGGACAGGCATATCGTGCGGTTCCGGGAAAACATCAGGCAGCACTTGGAAATCATAGGCCAGGCCGATGTAAATAGTCCCCTTTCCCGTGCGGCCTAAAAAACGGTCGTAGAAGCCGTATCCATAGCCAATACGGTATCCGGAAATATCAAAGGCTACCCCAGGCGTAATGACCATGTCCAGCGCCGCAGGATCCAGCGACTGCACAGCCTGCGGCTTTGGCTCGGGAATGCCCCAGGCGCCGGGCTGCAGATCGGCGGGAAAGTTCACAATTAAGGATGGCGTCAATAAACATTTAGCTTTATCAGTTACCGGCACAGCCACATTTTTTCCGTCAGCCAGCGCCCTAGCCACCAGATCCGCTGTCCGCACCTCGTTGCGGCAGTCCAGGTAAACCATCATACTGCACGCGCTGCAGTACTCATCCAGCGCCAAAAGCCTGCTGCTGATCATAGCGCTCTTTTCAGCCACCTGCCGGGGTGAAAGCGCATTTCTTTTCTTAATTACATCACTTCTTAATTGCTTTTTCATCTCTCTATTTTCCAGCAAGCGGCTCCCTCCTTCCCAGTTCAAGAAGGGGCGGCTTCAGAAGGCCGCCCCTGTACTTATCAGTCGTTTTATTTTTTCCCTATCGTCATATGCTCGCTCAAGAGAACATCTAAAGCTGATAAACATCCTTACCGGTCATGACATGGATGTCGTTCTCCTGAAGCACCTTAACCGCCTCATCGAGCTGTTCTACCCGGAACACAACCAGGGCGGCATTGGACGCCTTCTGTACAAAGGCGTAAAGGTATTCAATATTTACGCCTGCCCGGTCAAGCATTTGCATAACCTGGGCCAGTCCGCCCGGATCATCAGCCACTTCCACTGCTATTATATCAGTAAAAGCAACGGTAAAGCCCTCTTCCTTCAAAACCCGGTGAGCCTGTTCAGGATCATTGACAATCAGCCTTAAAATGCCGAAATCAGTAGTGTCGGCTATGGACAGAGCACGGATGTTAATATCGTTTTTCCCCAGCAGCGCAGTCACCTGGGCCAGACGTCCCGACTTGTTTTCAAGGAAAACCGAGATTTGCTTGACCTTCATAGACAAGCCTCCTTTTTATTTTCATGAAAATGTACCTTCCAAAGAAATCAGCTTGCGAATCATTTACTCCTAAAGTTTTTATTCAACGGTACAGGTAAAGTTCCCTGCCGGCGCACCGGACCGTCAATTAAAATTACCTATAAAATTTCTACTTTTATCTTGTAATCCCTTTCCAGTTCAAGACTAGAAGACCCGGTCAGGTCCCTGCCCCGGCTATCAAAAGCCAGACCGGGGAGCAGTATTAACCCGGGCATTTTTTCTGAATTTTTACCAAGGTACCCGGCCAGAGAAATTCTAAAATCACTTACCGTAAGCAGGCCGGCAGCGCCAATTGAGCCGCCGAAAAAATAATTTTTTACCGGCGTCGTTTTAACTTCTACTTCTTCCTTTAAAAACCGCTTTAAACCCAGGCTAATTACAGCCGCCGCCAGTTCAGAGGTCAGCGCCAAAGCCTCTTGTACACCGTGCCGCCCGATCAGCCGGCCAATTTCTGCAATTAACATGGGGTCAATGTCGTAATCCATCACCAGACCAGACCTCCGGTCTGTTTTTTTTTCAAATTTTAGTGTGTAAATATTATTTCCCCTGCTTACAGTTATTTCAGGGTTATCGAATTTTAATGCCAACCTGAAAGCTTCGACCCTGGTTAAAGCCGGCAGCCCGTTCACGGTCTGGATAACATCCCCCGCGCACGCTCCTGCCTGTGCGGCCGGGGAGCCGGCAATCACACCGGCAATTATTGGCTTAAGGTTGTCTATCAGTGGGGGTTCGACTGTTAGAGGCACTGCTGTTTTCCCACGCAACTGTGATACAAAATCATTGATTTCTTTCCGGAGCGACTGCCCAAAGCGCAGGGCCGGAAGCGCCAGCCTGGTATATCCGGGCAAAAACAGGCGAATGGTCTGAGCTCCTTGTTCGCCCAGGTACAACACTGTTTCCTCCAAATCAGCCCACCCAACCAGGTGCGGCATGACCACCATACTGCCGTGATAGAGCACACCGTATTTTTTCAGGAGACTGGCGCTTTTAATAGAGCGGCGGGGATCGGCATCTCCGGTCAAAAGCGCCCGGCCCCTTTCACTGGCGCTGTTTAAGGATAGATAAACCACAACACCCCCCAGCCTGCTTAAAAAGTCAACCATCTTTTCATCAAGCAGGCTGCCGTTGGTAGTGATCTGGACCGGTGTCCGGGGAAAGGC
>JAQVLS010000095.1 GCA_028704035.1 Desulfotomaculaceae bacterium
ATGAGCGGAATCAAGCAAACCGTCGGACTTTAACATCTTAATTTCCGCCACTGGATCCCATGGGCTCCTGCCGCGCAGCCGGTTTAATACCGCGGCGAATTCCCCCCAGGGCACTTCTTCCCCCTCATCGTGATCGGAAAAAATCAACCTGTCAGCTTTTAGTTTTGCAACCTCGCCGGCGGGATCCCACGGGCCGGAAAGAGAACTTTTGCTCCTGCTGCGGTTTATTACTGCCGCAAACGTTCCCCACGTGATATTTACCGCTTGATCATGGTCCGAGATAATTAAGCCGTCGCTCTTCAGTTTATTGATTTCTCCTACCTGCCCTCCGCCGGAAACCGGTGTTAGTCCAAGCGCCTGGACCAAACCGGCTGTGATAGCGCCGGCCAGATGCTGCCGGAAAACTGGATCGGCCAATTTGGCGGCGTCAACAGCCGTGTCTATAAACAGATTCTCCAGGAGAAGCGCCGGCATCCGGGTCAGACGCAGCACAGCGAAGTTGGCGCTCTTTTCCCCCCTGTCCATAGAACCTGATGAACTGTAAAAACTGCTTACCCGTTTATGGATAATATTCCGCAGCGCCAGCGACCTGTCACCCGCGTTAGGATGAACATAGCTCTCAAAACCAGTCCCACCGCCGGCATTGATGTGGAGCGAGAGAAAATAACCGGCGCCCAGCCTGTTGGCCAACTCGGCCCGCTGGGCAGGCTCAAAGTCAATATCGGCATTCCTGGTCAGATAGACATCAACGGCGTAGGAGCGAAGCGCATCACGCGTCTGGCCGGCGATGTCCAAGGTCAGATCTTTTTCCTGAAGCCCATATCCCACAGCGCCGGGATCCGAACCGCCGTGACCAGGATCGAGCATAATAATTGTCAATATGTTAACCCCCTTAAACACAAAATAGGACGAAGATATCTCTGTATTGTAGTGTCGGATTTATCCGACCAATATGCAGTTTTATTTGGCGGGATGAATCCCGCCCTACAGCAAAATTATGCGGCTGGAGGCTTTTCAGGATAGTTGGCCATGATGCAAGTAGTTTAACATTGGTTAGCTTATGCGTCCGGCCCTTTAAAATTTACTTTAGTTACAATCATTATTTTTTTTTTGGGTGAAACAGGCCGCAAGCCTGGCGGTGATGGCCCGGTCCGGCCAGAACCCGCTCCAGGCCGTCTTTGCCTGCTATCTTTAATATGTCTGTCACATCCAGTTTTTCCGGCACCCGCTTAACCAGGTTCGCGTATTGGGGAATAAGCGCGGCGCAGCCCGTTCTGATCCCGGTTTTCCCGGCAATTAAGATATAAAATTTACACTGCGGGCAGGTGCGGGCAACCCTGTCCCGCAGTTCCGGCAGCATCATGCGGTGACCCTCGTATAGGGAATTTTTTCGGTAGTAATCATGGATGTTAGACATGGCTGCCTCCCCCATTCCGTTCGCGGCACGCGCCATCCGGGGTAAACGACACCGCCCGCAAAATGATCTGTTCGCCAAAGCGGTCCTTGAGCCGGTCACAGGCAGTATGCAGGAGGCGGGCTTTCTCAGCTTCCCCGAACAGGTCTAGCTGTTCCGAGGTGTTTTTAACCAGCCCGGCCAGAGACACCCCTACCATCCTGACCGGTTTCCACTCCGGCCAGTGCCTGCGCAGCAGCTCCGCGGCCACCCTGTAGATATCATTGGCAGAGGCGGTTGGGAAGGTTACGCTGTGTGAACGGGATATCCACAAAAACTCAACATCTTTTAAGGTAAGGTTAACTGTCCTGCCCACAAAACCGCCCAAACGCACCCGCCTGCACACAATTTCACACAGCTCCAGGATGACCACCTCTATCTGGAGGTAACCCCGGTAGTCCCTGGGGAGGGTAATCTGACGCCCGATGGATTTGACCTTCTCCAGGGAGCGCGGGTCTACGGGGCTGTAGTCAATACCGTTGGCGGACAGGTACAGTACATGACCGGGCAGGCCAAACCTTTTCCGCAGCACCGACAGGGGATAGCGGGCAAGCTCTCCGATGGTGTGGATGTTTAAGTCGCGCAGCCTCTTCTCCAGGCGCGAACCTACCCCGAAAAGCTCCCGGACCGGGAGCGGCCACATTTTATCCGGCACATCGGTAAGGTCCAGGACCGTCAGTCCGTCCGGCTTCTGCATGCCGGCCGCCATTTTAGCCAGGAGTTTATTGGGCCCTACCCCGACGCTGCACATCACGCCAATCTCTTCTTTGATCCTTTTCTTCAGCTTCAGCGCAGTATCAAGAGATGAGCCGAAAAGATGGCCGCACCCGGAGAGGTCTATAAAGGCTTCATCGATGGAAAAAGGCTCTACCAGCGGGCTGAAATCTCTCATGATCCTGATAATCCGGGCAGAAAAATTAACATAATGGCCGTACTTGGGCTTCAGGAAAATGCCTTCGGGACAGAGGCTCCGGGCCTCCCACACAGCCATACCCGTTTTTACCCCGCAGGCTTTTGCTTCGTAGGAAGCAGCCAGCACTATACCGTGGCGTTTGGCCGGATCACCGCCGACGATAACGGGTTTCCCTTTAAGGCGAGGCTCCAAAGCCTGGTGTACACTGGCAAAAAAGGAATTCATATCTGCCAGCAGAATCGGACAGTGCAAAAAAACCACCTACCAAACATATGTTCCGATTACATTATAACCGAACAATTGTTCCCAGTAAAGTGGTTTTGTCTGGTAACATGAAATGGAGACACACCTCCCCAAAGCGGAACGGGAACACACCTCTCCTTGCGGGTATTCCTTTGTGGCAGGAGGTATGTTCCCGATTGGAATGGCGGGCTAAAGCCCGCCCTACAGCACATTGATTCACAACTCAAATTATCCTATGGTGATTACTTTATATGGTCCTGTGAGCATGGTATTGATCTCCAGCATGTTTGAAACAGTGCCCACCGTGTGCTTCTCGCTTAGTTTATAGTAATTAAGACAAGTTCCGCATACCAATATTTCGGTTCCCTTATCGGCCAGAAACATTAGCTGTTCCAAAACCGGAGAGCTTTCAACAGTCAGGTATACACCGGTGTTCAGGAATAACAGCGCCGCGGGCGGATCCTGCTGCGTAAGGGATACCATCAGGCTCTTCATTAAAACTTCGCCAAGGTCGGGAGAACCCTGTCCCAGGATGTTTGAGGTAACAAAATATAGGTTTCCGGCTGTTTTTCCCCGGTCTTCGGCCTTGTTTTCAGGTTCCGGGCTGATGTTTTTAATTTTATTGTCCGGTACGGTAATTTCCAGGTGGTAGCAGCCTTCTTTCTCTGTCACATCAACTGTGCAGCCGGCATTTCTGGCAAAACGTGAAACATTTTCGCGGGCAACAGCATTATCCACAATAACAAGTATATTCTTTTCATTTCCTGCTTCAACTGCCTTTTTAGTTTCAACAACAGGCAGTGGGCAGGCCAGTCCCCTGCAGTCAAGCAATTTAATGCTCATAGATATCTCCCTTTCCTTGTTTATCTAATGCTGTTTTGTTCTATTGATAATATAAATATCCTTCATATTATCAATAGAACATTTTTATTCAAACCCGTACATAAACAAGGATTGATTATAATTGCCCGATCATCTTTTCTAATTCAGGCGCGTCAAAATTGTACAGTTCTCCGCAAAAATGACAGCGCACCTCTGCTTTCTCCTGTTCCTGATTTATCCTTTCTATTTCCTCCTTTCCCAGCGCCGCAAGGATATCCTTTACCTTTTCCCTGGAACAGCCGCATTTAAATTTAACCGGTGTTTTTTTCAGGAAGTGCACTTCCAGTCCCCCGACCGCCAGCGCCACAATATCTTCCGGCACCAATCCACGGTTAACCAGGCTGCTCACAGGCTCCATCTCTTTCAGGCTTTTCTCTATGCGGAGCAGCACTTCTTCCGACGCATCCGGCAACAACTGAATCACAATACCGCCTGACGCTTTTACCTGACAGTCAGGCCCAACCAGAACCCCCAGCGCAACCGCTGAAGGAGTCTGTTCCGAGGTCAGCAGGTACCGGGCCACATCCTCGCCTATTTCTCCCGACTCCAGTTCAATACTACCCGTAAATGGTTCTTTTAACCCCATATCCTTTGTAACGTGCAGAAAGCCTTGGCCCACCGCATCGCCAACCGGCAGCTTGCCTTCCCCCAGGCAGGGCAGGTCAATATGAGGTTCCTGGATATACCCTTTTACCTCACCCGATGAATTGGCGCTTACTACAATAGCGCCTGCCGGGCCATCCCCGAATATCCGCAGGGTCAGCAAGTCGTCACCTTTCAGATTGGCGCCCAGCAGGAGTCCCGCGGTTAAAGCCCGGCCCAGCGCCGCACTGGCCACAGGCCAGGTATCATGCCTGCGCCTTGCTTCCTCAACCAGATCAGTAGTTGTGGCGGCAAAAATACGAAATTGTTTATTTGCACCGACACCCCTTACTAAATAATCGCTCATTTAAAAACTCCTTCATTAGTATCCCCCTACCATTATAAACCAGGTGGGAGCCTGTTAAACAATGCGAATTAATAACCGGCCCGTGGTAGTGAGCCGGTTTATTTCCGTACCCGGTACTAAGATATCAAGTTATTGTGTCTGGTAGCCGACCCAGTGGGTTTTTTCGCCTTGTCCAGATACTTGCGTATGCTGCGCCTCTCCCGTATAATTTCACTGAGATTCAAAATTCTGCCACCTCATTTCCGCTTTTTACAACATTATTTTAACATTCTTTACTTGCAAAAACACATAACCTTAAATCTATTTTACTTGGGGGGAATTCATTTGAACGGTATTTACAAATGGGGAAAATCAACCTTCTTAAATGACAGGGGTTTACGCCTGGCCGGCCTTTTGTACACCGGTCCGGATCCCGGCACGATAGTTATTGTATGTCACGGTTTTACCGGCAGTAAGGAAGGAGGCGGCAAGGCCGTGGCCATGGCCATGGCGGAAGAACTTGGTATGCGGGGCTATTCCACCCTTCTTTTTGATTTCAGCGGCTCTGGCGAAAGCGAGGGCAGCTTTGCCGACATCAGCCTATCCGGCCATATCAATGACGTTAAATGTTCCGTTAACTACTGTCATGATCTTGGATTTAGAACTATTATTATTGTAGGGAGGAGTTTTGGCGGGACTGCTGTTTTATGCCATGGCGGCACCGATAAAAGGGTGTCCGGGGTAAGCTGCTGGTCCGCGCCGGCGGAACCATTCAAACTTTTCTCGGAACGTTTGAAAGACAACCCGGCTTCTGAAAGTGATCTCGTGCCGCTGCCGGGACAGAAGGGGACTGTTTTAGTGAAAAAAAGCTTTTTTGCAGACCTGAAAAATCACAATGTAACGCACTGCGCCTCATTGGTTTCACCCCGCCCGCTGCTTGTTGTGCACGGAAAGGCTGACGATGTCGTCCCTTTATCGAATGCCGATAATATTTACAATGCAGCCAAGGATCCCAAATCCATAAATATTATTTTAGGCGCCGATCACCAGTTCAACGGTCATTACCAGGAAGTATGGCAGACCTTTTTTAATTGGCTGGCGGCGCATTTTCCTGTATAAGAGAGTATATCACAACCCTGCGTACGCCCGGCTCACTGCCACGCATACCTCCCCTTATAAATGTGGGAACCACGACTTTCTCGCTGCTACGGGGCGGGTTTCGCCCCCTTGTCTGATAGATGTGCGGCTAGCCGCACCTACGGGGGTAAAGCCGTCCCGCTATTGTCACATCCTTGGATGTGATTTTTTGAGTAATTTATGGCTTTAAGGGGGAAAATATAGTCGTTAAAGGTCTTTAAAGCTGCTTTTATAAAAGAGGTTGCGTCCAATGCTCCGTTTTTTTAGAAAAGTAAACAGAAAAGCAAAAAAAATAGCTTCAACTGGGCCGAGGCAGGTACCCCTGCCGCATGATTTCAAGGAAGTCAGCAGCAGCCTGGCGGATAATGAAGCTTACCTGCGGCAGGAATTTGCTGATATTTCTGACATTGTTTTCAGACAATTCTACGCGGGAGGGGTAAAAATCCTGGCGGTCTGGTTTGACGGACTGATCAACAACAAGGTAAACGAGGACGTTTTTCGCGCCCTGATGCTGGGTATGCCGGATAAACAACTGTTGGAGGTAGCAAAAGGAAAACGTACTGATTTTATAAACAAACGCTCTTTGCCATTTTATGACACCCAGCAGGTAACCGACCTGGAAGAGATAAAGCGCTGGATATTAATGTCCAAGATGGTCCTGCTGGTTGATGGATGTCCGTCCGGTTTAATGGTAGACGCCGAAAACAGGCCGCAGCGCTATATTGCCGAACCGGTGGTCGAACCTACCGTGCTTGGCCCGCACGAGGGTTTTGTAGAGAATTTG
>JAQVLS010000096.1 GCA_028704035.1 Desulfotomaculaceae bacterium
GCCACCTGCCCGAGCAGCCTTTCGCCGGTCTTGGAAATACCCACTACCGAAGGAGTAGTCCTCGCTCCCTCAGCGTTGGGGATCACTACCGCTTCACCGCCTTCCATCACAGCCACACAGGAATTTGTCGTACCCAGATCTATTCCTATTACCTTAGACATTGCAAAAACCTCCTATTATATAATAAATTTATTGTTACTAAGACTTAACTACCTTAACCATAGAGGCGCGGATCACCTTATCTTTCAAATAGTAACCCCGCCGGAATTCTTCAATAATCGTGTTGTCGGGATGCTCCGCCGACTCTGCCCGCTGCACGGCTTCGTGCTTTTCCGGATCGAACTGTTCACCGACAGCAGGGATCTGCGCGAACCCTTCCGCAGCCAGCACGTCCAGCAGCTGTTTGTAGATCATCTGCATCCCTGCTTTAAAGGATTCTACGGTATTCCCTTCCGCCGACAGCGCCAGATCAAAGTTATCCAGAACCGGCAGTATAGCGGTGATCAGCTGTTCTGAAGAATATTTATAAATATCTTCCTTTTCCTGGCGAGTCCGGCGTCTGAAATTATCATAGTCGGCCTGCAGCCGGATCAGACGATCATAATTTTCATCAGCCTGTTTTGTTTGTTCCGCCAGCTGTTTCCTCAGGATCTGGGGGTCATTATCCACCGCTTCATCCCCGCCGGCATCTCCTGCATCAGTAAATTCTCCGCTCGGCTCCACTTCCACGGCGCCCTGGGATTCTTCCCCGGCAGCAGGGCCCGGCTCGTCTTGTGCCTCTTCATCCACGATCCCGTCAGTATTTAACTTTTCCAGATCTTTTTCTGCCCCATTGTTCATACCCACGCAAAATCACCTCATCTAAAACATTTTACTTCTTTCCCCGGCCTGCATATCTTTTTCTATTTCTTTTTCTTCACGTTTCTTGATAATAGTATCTATCCTCAATATCGCCTCGGCTACCTCGCCGGCAGCCCGCAGGGCGTATATTTTTACATCGGCCGGATCCACGATCCCGCTATCCAGCATATCTTCCACCTTGCCGCTGTCGCAGTCCATGGCCAGCGATTTTTTCCCTGTTTCGGCCTGGGCGGCGATCACGTCACCCAGCTTTTCCAAAGGGTTAAACCCGGCATTGGCCACAATCTGCGACATGGGACGTTTCAGCGCTTCCGCCACGCAGCCCGCCCCGTAGGCAGCCATGCCGCGAACACCCTCCTGCACTTTCTCCACCTCGCGGGCTACTGCCAGTTCCAGAGAACCACCGCCCGGGACCACGCCGCCTTTTATGGCCGACTGGACCGACGCTGCCGCATCTCTGGCCATACGCTCCCTTTCATCCACGACTTCTGCGGTAGCGGCGCCCACCAGCACCGTGGCCATAGGCTTGCCGCCGCCCCCCAGGATCCAGACCTGCTCGAGCTTTTCGTCATTATATACTCTGGCGGCACGGCCCAGACACTTTTCCAGTTCCTCGCGCGGCTTTTTCAGGCCGGTGCGTTTTAGCATCCTGGCGCCGGTGTGTTCCGCCGCTTTGCGCAGTTCCTTGCCGGCCACCCGCTGCACCACCATCACACCTGCGTCGGTGAGCGCATCTTCTGCGGCGTCACTCACCCCGCGGTCCACGAGCACCAGCCCGACGCCGAGCTCCGTAACTTTTTGCAGGTTGGCGTCGAATTCCTCCCGCAGCTGCATATAACGCGCAAAACCTGCCTCAGTATTTAGGGCCTCTTCATCGATCTCCTCCGGTTCCAGAGCATCGTCAATCACCAGTACACTTAAATTCTTTAATTCATCCGGCATCTGGCGGCTGATCCGTTCCTTATTGACAATGACGCCCATAAAGACCTCGTTCTCAGCCCCCTCCTCCGCCACAACCGTATCAGGAAATTTAAAATTATGATCCTTCAGTTTATCTGCACCAATCATTACTGCCGCCTGTACTACCAGGTCGGCGATGTCCTCATGGCTGCGCCCGGCAATCAGCGCTACCTGGCGGATCGCCGGGTCGTCCAGGCCGGACACCGGGCGCGACTGCTCACGCATGATCTCCAGCGCTTTTTTCAGGCCCGCCCGCAACCCTTCGATTACCCGGGCCACCGGCACGCCCCGCGCCACCTGCTCTACCCCGGCGCTTACCAGAGCGCCGGCCAGCACAGTGGCCGTAGTAGTGCCGTCGCCGATTTCCGCCTGCTGCGCCCTGGCTATGTTGATCAGCATCCTGGCCGCCGGATGGTTCGCCTCCATCATAGTTAATATAGTTACACCGTCATTTGTAATTACCACTTCGCCGAATTTATCGACCAGCATGGTGTCCAGCCCTTTGGGGCCGAGAGTCCCTTCCACCGCGCTGGCAATAGCCCGGATCGCGTTGGAGTTAGTCATTAAAGCAGCCAGCCGCTCGTCAACGTCTGCGCCGGCAGCAGCTTCCCTCTTTAAACTCAAATACTGCAGCCTCCTATCTTCCTCCGCCCCGCAGCACCCTGTCCAGGGCCACAGAAAGATTTTTTGTTAGAAAATCAACGACACTGATCACCTTCGCGTAATCCATCCTGGTCGGACCGAGCACGCCGACAGTGCCGATCTTGCGTCCGCTTAACATGTAGGGCGCGGCAACCACGCTGTAGTCCTTGATATCATGGTCTTTAATCTCATCACCTATTTTTATGGTAACGCCTTTGTCCAGGCTATCATCAGACAGCAGCTCACAGAGAAGTTCCTCCTGCTCTAGAATCCCCAGCATGGTTTTAATCTTTTCCGCGTTTTGGAATTCCGGCTGGGTGAGCATATTAAAAACACCGCCGAGATAAATCTTATCTTCTTCTTCTAAGAACAGGCCTTCCTGGATTATTTCCAGGGACAGGTCCAGAATATGTTTGTGACGGCCCAGCTCAAAATATAATTCCTTCAGCAGGGTAAACCTTATTGTATTCATATTCAAGCCCTGCAGCTTGGCGTTCAACACTTTGGACAGTGTTTCCAGATCGCTGGAGATAAAGCTTTCCGGGGTTTCGATCAGCCTGTGGTGTACCGCCCCGTTGTCCATCACCACTATGACCATTGTCTGGGCGGGATTCATCAACACAAGCTGAATGTGCTTAAACTTGCTCGGCCTCCTCTGCTGGGTCAACACCATCGAGGTATAACTGGTAAGCTGCGAAAGCAGGTTGCCGGTCCTTTTGATTACTCGGCCCACGTCCCTGGCCTTTTTTGCAAGCTGGCTGCGGATCAATTCCTCTTCTTCTCTGGTCAGCTCCCTTTTTTTCATCAGGTAGTCCACATAATAACGGTAACCGCGCACGGACGGAACCCGGCCGGCGGAAGTGTGCGGCTGCTCAATATAACCCATTTCTTCCAGGTCGGCCATCTCGTTGCGGATGGTAGCCGGGCTCACACCAAGCCTGTATTTTTTTGCAATTGTCCTTGATCCGACGGGTTCGGCGGTAGCGATAAAGTCCTGCACAATGGCGAGAAGTACTTTTTGCTTACGGTCGTCCATACCGGAACCCCCTTCGATTGTTAGCACTCTATTGCACTGAGTGCTAAAAACACTTAAATAAAAAATAACAAACCTCTATATGTTTGTCAAGGGAATTGGCAGAATTCAAACAAATTCCCTAAAAACTATGTTGGCCAGCGGCAGGCCTTTTGCTGTAAGACGAAGATGACCGGCGCTCATTTCCAGCAGGCCCTTTTTGCTCAGTCCTTCTATTTCATGCCTGTAAATATCCTCCGCCCGCCGGCCGAAACGCCTGTAAAACCGGTCCAAATCGACGCCGCCGGTTAAGCGCAGCCCGAGAAACATCGTCTCGGACATTTCGTCCGCCGCCGACAGACGGATTTTGTTTTCTACAGGATATTCTTCCCGGGAGAGCTTAGCGGAATACCCGGCCAGTGAAATATCGTTGGCAAACCTGACCCCTTTGATCAACGAGTGCGCCGCCGGGCCGAGCCCCAGGTAGGGCCGGTTTAACCAGTAAAGCAGGTTGTGGGCGCACTGCCTGCCGGGCCCGGCAAAATTTGAAATCTCGTAATGACTGTAGCCGTGCGCAGTGAGAAATGCAATAGTATCCCGGTACATTGTTATTTCAGTTTCCTCCGGGCAGGCGCATATTTCACCGCGCTCAACAGCCTGCGCCAGCGGCGTCCCTTCTTCCAGCTGGAGACCGTACGCGGCAATATGCTCCGGGGCCATTTCCACAGCTTGATGCAGCGTTTCCCGCCAGTCATGGTTAGTTTGGCCGGGTATGCCAAATATGAAATCGAGGTTGAGATTGTCAAACCCCGCTTTTCTGGCCAACTGTACCGCCTGTACCGCCTGCTCCGCGCTGTGGACACGGCCCAGCACATGCAGCAGCCGGTCATGAAAAGACTGGACGCCGATGCTGAGCCTGTTCACCCCCGCCTGCCGCAGCCCGGCCAGGCCCGCCCCGTCAATGGCGCCCGGGTTTGCTTCTACTGTTACTTCACAGCCGGCCGTCAGAACAAAGGAGGACCTCACCGCATCCAGCACAATTTTGAACGAGCCGGCCGGCAAAGTTGTCGGCGTGCCGCCGCCAAAAAAAATACTGGTGATGATTTTATCCTCATCAGCCAGTGCCGATCCGTAAAGGTTGATTTCTCCGACAAGGGACGCCAGGTAGCTTTTTACCGCCCGGCCGCTGAGCGGGTAAGAGATAAAATCACAGTAAAGGCATTTTTTAATACAGAAGGGCACATGTATGTAAAGTCCGATAGACATTGGCGGGCTACTCCTTATTTTTCGTCCAGGCCCAGTACCGCCATGAAGGCTTCCTGGGGTATTTCCACGCTGCCCACCTGTTTCATCCTTTTCTTGCCTTCTTTTTGCTTTTCTAAGAGCTTGCGCTTGCGGCTGATGTCGCCGCCGTAACACTTGGCCAGGACATCCTTGCGCACCGCTTTCACCGTTTCCCGGGCAACAACCTTGTTGCCGATGGACGCCTGGATCGGCACCTCAAAAAGATGGCGCGGGATCAAGCCGCGCAGCCTTTCTACCAGCTGGCGCCCCCGGTAATAGGCCTTGTCCTTGTGCACGATAATTGACAGCGCGTCCAGCACTTCGCCGGCGATTAAAATGTCCAGCTTGACCAGATTGGACTGCTTGTACCCGGTCAGTTCATAATCCAGCGAAGCATAGCCCTTGGTGCGCGACTTCAGCTGGTCAAAGAAGTCATAGATAATCTCGCTGAGCGGCATATCGTAAGTCAGGATCACCCGGTGCAGGCCCATGTATTCCATGTTGCTGAAGATGCCGCGCCGTTCCTGGCACATTTCCATTACCGCCCCGACGTAGTCCTTGGGGGCCATGATCGTGGCCCTGACAAACGGCTCCTCGATGTATTCCACATGGCCGGCCGGCGGCATTTTGCTGGGGTTTTCGATCTGCAGTATTTCTCCCGCAGTAGTCGTAGCGCGGTAGACAACGTTGGGGGCTGTAGTAATCAGGCTCAGCCCGTATTCGCGTTCCAGCCGCTCCTGAATAATTTCCATGTGCAGCAGTCCCAAAAAACCGCAGCGAAAACCGAACCCAAGAGCCTCAGATGTTTCGGGCTCATATAGCAGCGAGGCGTCGTTCAGGTTGAGCTTTTCCATAGCCTCGCGCAAATCGCCGTAATCAACGGTATCAGCCGTGTATAGCCCGCAGTAGACCATCGGGGTCGCCCTGCGGTAGCCCGGCAGGGGCACAGGCGCCGGCCGGGCGGCGTCCGTCACCGTATCGCCTACCTGGCAGTCCTTCACATTTTTAATGCTGGCCGCGATAAAGCCGACCTCGCCGGTATGCAGGACGCCGATACTGACCGGGGCAGGCTTAAAAATACCCACCTCATTGATTTCAAATTCCCTGCCTGTGGCTATCATTTTAACCTGCATACCTGTTTTTACCGAGCCTTCCATCACCCGGATATAGGCGATCACCCCTTTGTAGGGATCATAATGCGAGTCAAAGATCAACGCCCGCAGGGTAGAGCTGTCCTGCCCGCCGGGCGGCGGAATTACTTTAACTATCTTTTCTAATATCTCTTCTATGCCGATACCGTTTTTGGCTGAAGCCAGTACAGCATCCGAGACGTCCAGCCCAATAACGTCCTCAATCTCTTTCTTGACTTCCGCCGGGTCCGCGCTGGGCAGGTCAATTTTATTGATCACTGGAATGATTTCCAGGTTATGTTCCAGGGCCAGGTAAACATTAGCCAGAGTTTGCGCTTCAATTCCCTGCGCCGCATCTACAATCAGCAGAGCCCCCTCGCAGGCGGCCAGGCTGCGTGAGACTTC
>JAQVLS010000097.1 GCA_028704035.1 Desulfotomaculaceae bacterium
CACCCTGATATCCGCAACGGGTTCGCCCCCGTCCTCTCCCGGGTTGGTTTTTTTAATATCAGCGCCCATCATTTCCAGCACGTCAATGATGCCGCTCCTGGTTGGGTTTACCCCCAAGCCCCTGATGGTCAGGTCCGAACCGGGCACTAAAGCGGCAGCAGTCAGCAAAAATGCGGCCGACGATATATCTCCGGCAACCCTGATCTTTTTTCCCGTCAGCCGGGGACGGCCGTTGATATACACGGTATTTTCCTCAATACCCAGAGCAGCCCCAAAATAATTAAGCATCACTTCCGTATGATCTCTGGACCGGTGCGGTTCTGTAACCGAGGTCTGACCGTCAGCGAAAAGGCCTGCCAGCAGCACGGCGGATTTCACCTGGGCGCTTGCCACCGGTGAAATATGCGCAACCGCTTTTAGATTGCCTCCGCGTACCGCCAGGGGCGCGCAGCTGCCGCTCTTTCTTCCTTCAATAACGGCTCCCATCCTTATCAATGGGTCTGTCACCCTGGCCATGGGGCGCCGCCGCAGGGAATTATCGCCTGTGATCACGCTGAAAAATGGCTGTCCGGCCAGGATACCGAGAGAAAGCCGCATGGTGGTGCCGGAGTTTCCCGCGTCTAGTATGTCATCAGGCTCCCTCAGACCATCAAGCCCACGCCCGGCAATTTTCACCACACCCTCCTGCGGGCCTTCAATTTCAATACCTAGTTTTCTATAACAATCAATTGTTGACAGGCAGTCTTCGCCCGCCAAAAAATTTTCAACAACAGTTTCCCCTTCGGCCAGCGCACCGATCATAACCGCCCGGTGAGATATGGACTTGTCGCCCGGCACACTAATATCGCCCCGCAGGCAGCGTGCCTGTTCAATTCGCAGATCCAAACAAATCATCCCTTTATGAGCATTATTTTTTCCTGACGGTGTAGCCCTTTCCTCTCAGCACCCGGATGGCATTTTCCTGCTCCTGCTCAGTGGCAAACCCTACCCGGATCGTACCGCCCTCACCCTCGCGCACCCTTAAAATTTCTATATTAGTAATATTGACACCGCTTTCAGCCAGGCAGACGGCAAAACCGGCTATAATGCCTGGTTGGTCCGGAACGGTTAGAATAATTTCAAAAATCGCAGGCAGGTAACCTTTAATTTTGCCCGGTAAAGCAACTCGCGCAGCCCTGGCTTCCGCAAGGTTCGACTGGATTATATCCATATTTCCCGCTTGCAGTGACCTTTCGAAAACATCAAGTTCATCCCTGAAATCCCGGATCATTTTGAGGATCTGATCGCGGTTAGTCATAAAAATATCCCGCCACATCAGAGGGCTGCCGGCCGCTATCCGGGTGGTGTCCCGGAATCCGCCGGCAGCGAAGGGCAAAACAGCATCGCTTTCAGGCATGCGCGCCACAGTGTTGACCAGGGCCGCCGCCAGCAGATGAGGCAGGTGGCTGACAGCAGCCACAGCCAGGTCATGTCTTCCCGGTCCAATCTCAATAACCTTCGCGCCAACTCCAACGGCCAGCTTTTTTACTTTTTCCAGCGCTGCCGGTTTAGTATCAGGTGTTGGTGTAATCAGATAAAAAGCATTTTCAAATAAATACGGGTCGGCCCCTTCGACCCCGTTATGTTCCGAACCGGCCATCGGGTGGCCGCCCACAAAGCAAATCTCGGGCGGCAGGATATTTTCCGCCGCCTGGACTACTGCAGCCTTGGTACTGCCGACATCAGTCACTACTGCGCCCGGCGCCAGGTGCGGCAGTATTTCGCGCAGTACCGGCAGGGTAGCGCTTACTGGGGTGGCAATGATTACCAAATCTGCTCCGGGCACTCCTTCAGCTAGGGAAGCGGCATATCTGTCCACGGCGCCCAGTTCCACCCCCAGGCGTAAATCTTCCACACGCGATTCCACTCCCACCACCTCTCCTGCCAGCTCCCTGCTGCGGAGGGACATACCGAGGGAGCCGCCGATGAGGCCGACGCCTATTATTGCCACCCTTTTAAAATCCGGGTTCAAGGCATTTTCCTCCCCATTAAGCCGGCAATATTTTTCAGGTCATCCATCATCACTTTAAAATTTTCCGGTGTAAGCGATTGTGGCCCGTCACAGAGAGCTTCCGCCGGGTGGGGATGCATCTCTACAATCAGCCCGTCGGACCCGGCGGCAATAGCCGCCCTGGCCATCGGCGGCACAAACCGCCACATGCCGATAGCGTGGCTGGGGTCAACGATTACCGGCAGGTGCGACAGGTGCTTGACCACCGGTACTGCTGTTAAATCGAGAGTATTCCTGGTATAGTTTTCAAAGCTGCGGATACCCCGCTCACAGAGAATTACATTGTAGTTGCCGCCGGACATGATGTACTCGGCCGCCATCAGCCATTCTTCTATGGTACTGGAGGGGCCTCTTTTCAGAACAACCGGTTTGTCGATCCTAGCCACCTCACGCAGCAGAAAAAAATTCTGCATATTGCGGGCGCCAATCTGTAAGATATCCGCGTAATGCGCCACCATGGACACATCGCGCACATCCATTACTTCGGTAACAATTAAAAGGCCTGTTTCTTCACGCGCCTCGGCCAGCAACCTCAGCCCTTCCTCCTCCAGGCCTTGGAAGGAATAAGGCGAGGTCCTGGGCTTAAAAGCGCCGCCACGCAAAATAGCGCCGCCTGCATCGCGTACCAGCCGCGCCGCCTGCATCAGCTGCTCTCTGCTTTCCACGGCACAGGGTCCGGCCATCACATGGATGGTGTCACCGCCGATCTCCAGGTTGCCGGCTTTGACCACGGTATTCTCCTCCTGGAACGTCCTGCTGGCCAGCTTATAAGGCTGCAGGATGGGCACTACCTTTTCCACACCCGGCATGGACTCCAGATTTATGTCGCACAAAATATTCCTGTCCCCGATGGCCCCGATTATGGTGTGTTCAACCCCGCGTGAGAGGTGGATTTGGAAACCGATTTTCTTCAGGCGGAGCAGCACCTCTTCTATCTCACCATCACAGGCGCGATGGCTCATAACAACGATCAATTCATACACTCCTTCATTTAACAAATTATATCTCTATTAATTTTACCATCAAAACAAAAAAAAACACTCAAACAGGAGTGTTAAACTAGACTATAAGCAAACAACTTATCGCCCCCCTGCCGTACTGCCGTTCTTCAGTTGTGCCGTTTGCCGGGAAAATCCGTAAGCCTTTTCTCCGGGCTGGGAATCCGTTCTGCCATACCACCCATACTTCCGGTCCACTCTGTATATCCTACCAAATAACTTGCTTAATTTTAGCATACATGCCACCCACCGGCAATATCTACTATTTTACGGCTCTTAATTATTTTAATATTGACTCACCCAGTTTGGCAATCAAAAAACCATAGCCGAAAAACCTGAGTGTTTTTCCTATAGTGAGAAAAGAAAAAATAGTTAAAGGTTTCTGTTTCAGGCTGCCGGATATTATGACTAGGATCCGGTAAGGGAATACTGGAAATATTGAAGCGATAATAAGAGCCCAGGGGCCGTATTTGGAAAATATCGACACACCTCTTGCAATCTTTTCCGGCGGAAAATATTTTTCAATTAGAGTCTGGCTGTAGAAATATGAAACGAAATACATCAGCATCAGGCCAAGTACACTGCCGATCACACTGTAGGCAGCGTAAGGTATAAATTTGCTGTGGTTGACTATAAGGATAGGAATAAACGCCATTTCCGGTCCGACAGGCAAAAAAACAGCATTGGCAAATGATAATACAAATAAGAATAACCCCTGGTCAGTGCTCTGCAGCCAATTCAAAAATTCCACAAACTCTACCCCTGGTAACCTTTTTATACCATATTTCTACATTTATTTTATTTATCCTTTTCCAAAAAAACGATTGTAGGGTGACAGGGGTTTTCAGTAATTAAAAAAGGACAAATCCCTTCAGGGGTTGTCCCTTTCTGAACAATCTGATATAAGATCCTCCCTCAACCGGACAGCCTCTTTCAGGTAAATATGCTTTATCTCCTTCTGCGGCTTTCCAGTGTTTACATGAAGCAATATCCTGATGCACCTGGCCAGACTGCCGGGAACATTTAATTCTAAAGCATCGAGAAGAGGTACATATTTGAAACCTTTGTCCCGGGCGGCCTTAGCCGGAAAACAGGCGTCAAGGTCCACTGTCATGGTAAAAATAATGCTGGCAATATCTTCGGCAACAATATCATTTTCTTTAATTATGGCGTCCAGCAGTTCTCCGGACGCGGCAAGGATCTCTTCCGCTGAATTCCGTTCCACCGTGATTGCGCCGCGTATACCTCTAAGTATTTTTTCAGCCAAACCGCTGTCCTCCCTGATATCGCTACTAAGACTGAACAGCCCTGTGGCCCAACCCAATTGCGACCTCATCCAGGTGCAGCAGGCCCACCCCAAAAAATATTGCCACGCTGATATGGTCTTCTTTCCTGGCGATGCCAATTTTCCCGCCGACGTTAAAACCCAGGGCTTTTGGCATTATCTGAGACATGGCCTCTCTTGTGGCGCCGGCCACGGCCCCCTCGTCAGCATGCTGTTCTTTAATTACGCCTTCCCTCTTTGACGCGACAACAGCGCGCTCGATGATCTTATTAACCGATGAAATAAAATCACCACCGTAATCAACCGCCGCCGTTCTAAAACCCTCTTTAGCAAAACGCTGCTTATATTCTTTTTCCTGTTCCCTGCTGCCGGTAAGGGCCATCTCTATCGCTACACTTGCTGTCTTGCGGCTGCCGTACAGTGTCATTTTATACCACCTTGTCTCTAGCCGGAGTGCAGGCGTTTTTCCGGCGCCTACCAGAAATATTATACTTTAAAGATATTTTAAAAGCAAACCAGCCTTTATCTGGACAAACGCACCACGCCGATATGCCCCAGGCTACCATTAACCTTAATACTAAACCCGGGCTGCGGCTCAGTTACTTCCCGGCTTACATTCAGCACTTCGATTTCAAATGGGCGCTCATACCGTGTCCCGTCGACCTGCAGGGTATCCCCTTCAGCAACAGATACTGTAACATAACGGTCACTGAAAACCCCGGCTGCTTCGCCGTTTACCAGTAGCCTCGCTTGCGGCAGCGAAATAAACTCCTTCAATTTAAAGGTGACAACAGGTTTGTTCAGGTCCCTTCCGGCAGCAGTCTGCTGAGGCGCCATATAGTCATGGGAAATTACAGGTTCAACATTTTGCCCGTACGGGCCGGCCAAAAATACCTGCGCCGCCAGCACCAGCAAAGCCGCGGCAACCACTATTCTGACAAGAATGACATCCAATATTTTATCCCAGGACTTACCCGGCGGTATTTTCATCTTAACCCCCCCGTAAAAAAACTTACCAGTAAAATTGTATGAATTTTACTGGTAAAGTATTCCTGCGGGAGATGATCTGTAAGTTACCTCATGTTATACTTTTTTTCCAGCTTTACCCTTGATTCTTTCATTTCTTCATAAACTTTAAAAAGGAGCCTTTCAATTTCCGCATGGTTCAATGAAATATACGCCGGATCGAGTATTTCTATTTTTCTGAAGTCATCCCTGGCGATAAAGCGGATGATATTTTCCAGCGTGTCTGCCTTAATAGTGAGAATTAACGGGGCATACGCAATATCGCTGTTGTTCAAATCATCATATACGGTGTATACGTCAGCAGTCACATCAATATCTATAATCTTCATGCCCTGCAACGGCACGTTGCGAAATATAGTTATCTGCTGTTCCCGTGCCTCTTCTGCGGCTTTGTCTGTAGGCTTGCCGCCGAACAAAAATCGACCCGGCTTACCGGCGCCACTAAAATCAAGGCGGATTTTAAATAAAATACCATCTCTTTCAGTTATGCTGTCTGTAGTCTGGCTATTTGACAACAGAATCCCTCCAAGCATCATCGGGTGCCACGTATATAATAATTCTATTTAGCTGAAGGAATTCCTTCTCGATTTCGCCATTGTATACCACTATTTGAGCCACATTCCGGACAAATAATAAACATATTATTATTTCCCTAACCCGGACTTCTCTTTTAGTATTTTTAGCTCGTCCCCGGTCAGGTGGCGATACTGCCCGGGTTTAAGATCATCAATCCTTAAATCCCCGAACTTAATTCTTTTGAGACGCATTACCGGATGTCCGATATATTCACACATGCTCTTAACCTGGTGTTTACGTCCCTCGTGGATAGTGATCTCTAAAAGGGCGTTTCCTTCTTTCCCACTTTTGAGCCGGACTCTGGCGGGT
>JAQVLS010000098.1 GCA_028704035.1 Desulfotomaculaceae bacterium
CGAAATGCACCACGATAAAAAAATTGACGCCCCATCAGGGACGGCAATAAAAACAGCGGAAATAATTTTAGAGCGGCGGGGAGATGAGTACCAACAGGGACTGGCCACTGAAATTGAAACCCTTCCTGGAGCACGCGGCGGCAAATATACCGGGGGGATCCGCATTCACAGTGTCAGACTGCCGGGATTGGTGGCACACCAGGAAGTAATTCTGGGTGGACTGGGACAAACCCTTACTATTAGGCACGATTCTATTACCAGGGAATCATTTATGCCTGGCGTCCTATTAGCTGTACGCAGGTCAATGCATTTAGACAAGGTGGTGTATGGTTTAGATAAGCTGCTATTTGAAACAGTATAATTAAATATGAACAGGCACCTCCGTTTCCTGAAACTCATATAATATTGTAGTCGTGAGATAAAGTCTTATAAGGAGTTTTGAGTGACGTGCAGATTAACCTGAAAGGGATGGGCATCGCTGTTTTGGGCGGTGACGCCAGGTCACTAGTTATATTGGAAGAACTGGCAGCGTCCGGAGCTGCTGTAAACGCTGCCGGATTGCCCGCCGACATTCTGCCGGCCGGGGTAAATTACTTCAGCGAACCTGAAGCATGCCTGGGGAGTGTAAGTGCGGTGATCCTGCCGGTGCCGGGTGTGAATGACAAGGGACAACTATACTGCCCTATGACCCTTAAGCCCCTGGCCTTTACAAGGGAGTTGGCGGCATGCTTTCCGCCGGGCATTCCAATTTTTACAGGGGTGGCGGGGCCATATCTGGCTAAATTAGCTGCGGTGTCAGGACTTCGTCTAATTGAATTAATGAAGCTGAATGAAGTAGCTATTTTGAATTCCATTCCCACAGCAGAAGGAGCCGTACAAATGGCGATGGAAATGCTGCCCATCACTATTCACGGCAGCCGTGCCTTTGTCCTGGGGTTTGGCAGGACCGGGGCAACGCTGGCACGCCTGCTCGGAGTGATGGGAGCCAGGACCATGGTTGCCGCCAGAAGACCTGAATACCTGGCCCGGATTACCGAATTGAACCTTACGCCCGTACCCTTTGCCAGGTTGTCTCATTATCTGGGAGAGGCTGACGTGATATTCAATACCGTTCCTGTGCCGGTTTTAACAGGTGAGGTACTGGATAAAGTACCCCCCGGCACGCTGATCATAGATCTTGCTTCAGCGCCGGGCGGAGTCGACTTCCAGAGGGCGGCAAGTATTGGCGTCAAGGCTGTTCCGGCGCCGGGCCTACCAGGCAAAGTAGCGCCCAAAACTGCCGGCCGGATTCTGGCAAAAGTGATCATAGGGTTATTGTACGAGGAAACGGCCGGTAATTAATTCGGCCATTGGTTACGGGGGGTGCTTTATATGCGCTTAAAAGGGATTAGAGTCGGTTTTGCCCTGACTGGATCTCACTGTTGTCTTGACCTGGTATTGCCGCAGGTACGTAAATTAGTTAATGAGGGAGCCGAGATATTTCCCATCATCAGCAGCTCTGTTGACACCACGGATACCAGATACGGTACCAGTGAAAAGTGGGGGGAAATGCTTTTCAACTTTACCGGACGACCAACTTTTAAAACTATTACAGAGGTAGAAGACGTAGGTCCGAAGAAATTATTTGATATAATGGTGGTAGCGCCGTGCACTGGAAACACACTGGCGAAAATTGCCAACGGTATTACTGATGGGGCGGTGTTGATGTCTGTAAAGGCCCACCTGCGCAACCAGAGACCGGTGGTGCTGGGCATATCCACAAATGATGGTCTGGGTTTAAACGCTAAAAATATCGGACTACTGCTAATTGTAAAAAATATTTACATGGTGCCTTTCGGACAGGATAATCCCGTTGAAAAATCGAATTCTTTAGTAGCAAAATGGGATCTTGTCACAGAAACGGTGCTTGAGGCGCTAAAAGGAAAGCAGTATCAACCCGTTTTAACTTCTTACTAGAATCAAGTATTGATTACCTGAATTTTGAAATATATAAAATAATTAATGTTGTTAATGAGGTGAATCAGACATGAAAAAATACAATGTAGCAATTGTCGGCGCCAGTGGCGCAGTAGGCCAAGAATTGATTAAAATACTGGAGGAACGCAATTTTCCGGTGGGAGAGCTCAAAATGTGCGCGACCACTCGCTCCGCTGGTAAAGAGCTGCTCTTTCGGAGAAAACCGTATATTGTCGAGGTAACGACACCCGACTCTTTTAACGGGATGGATATCGCCCTTTTCGCCGGCGGGATCGCCATTAAGGAATTCGGTCAGGCTGCGGTTGAAAGAGGGGCGGTGGTGATTGATAACAGCAGCAATTTTAGGATGGACCCTGCAGTGCCGCTAGTAGTGCCGGAGGTTAATCCGGAGGATGTGAAATGGCATAAAGGCATTATTGCCAATCCTAATTGTTCAACCATACTAATGGCGGTGGCTTTAAAGCCTATACATGACGCTGCTGTAATCAAAAGGGTGGTGGTAGCGACTTACCAGGCCGTATCGGGAGCCGGACGGGAAGGCATAGAAGAATTGATGTCACAGACAAAAAGCTTAATGGAACAGGGGGCTATAAATCCAAAGGTCTTCCAGCACCAGATTGCTTTTAATCTGATACCGCATATCGATGTTTTTATGGATATGGATTATACCAAGGAAGAATGGAAAATGGTGCGGGAAACACAAAAAATACTGCACGATGATTCGATGGCTATTACCGCGACCACAGTAAGGGTTCCGGTGGCCCGCAGCCATTCCGAAGCTATTAATATTGAAACCGAGAAAAAACTTACTGCCGCCGAGGCGAAAAAGTTATTTGCTGAGTTCCCGGGTATCATAGTGATCGATGACCCGGCTGAAAAGAAATATCCGATGCCTATATTTACTTCTGACCGCGACGAGGTTTTTGTGGGGCGGATTAGGGAAGACAATTCGATCGCCAACGGCTTGAATATCTGGGTGGTGGCGGATCAAATCCGCAAGGGCGCGGCCACAAACACGGTCCAGATTGCTGAGCTGGTGGTTAAATACGGATGCTTGCCGGGTAACTAATTATATTTTCTTTGATCGGCAAACATCTAAGGGGGCCGGTCATGAAATTTATTATTCTTAAGTTCGGAGGCACTTCCCTGGTAAACGATGATTTGCGCGGGAAGGTAGTTTCCAGAGTGTTAGAAACACGGCAGCGGGGATATGTTCCCATAGTAGTCGTTTCAGCTATCGGTCGCATGGGAGAACCCTATGCTACCGATACGCTTCTTTCTTATGCCCGGGAAGGTGGCAAAGAACTGTCGCCCCGTGAGTCAGATCTATTAATGCACTGTGGTGAAATCATATCAGGCGTAATATTGGCCGCTACCCTGCAGAAGGCAGGATATCCGGCTGTTCTGCTGACCGGTGCGCAGGCCGGTATTATTACCAGCACTGAACATAATAACAGTAAAATTTTGAAAATTAACCCGGAAAACATATTAAAAAACGCGCAGGATGGAAAAATAGTCATTGTCACCGGCTTCCAGGGTATTACTGAAGATGGGGAGATCACGACCCTAGGCCGGGGAGGTAGTGACACCACCGCAGCAGCGCTCGGGGTTGCGCTGAACGCGGCCAGTGTAGATATCTATACTGACGTGGAAGGAATAATGACGGCGGATCCGCGGATCGTGGCTGACGCCAGACCGCTGGGGATGGTTACGTACAATGAAATCTGCCAGCTTGCGCGCGAGGGCGCCAAGGTAGTCCACCCGCGCGCAGTTGAGATAGCTATGCAGAAGAGCATACCCCTCAGGGTTAAGTGTACTTTCAGTGATGCTCCGGGGACCCTCGTGACCCACGAGAGGTCGTATCAAAGCATCGATATTACCGGAGACCGGACCATCACGGGGATTACTCATATTCAGGATATTACCCAGTTCAGGATTTCTACAAAGGATGCTGCTGACATACCGGACTTTCAGAGGCGCGTGTTCAAGGCGCTTGCCCTGGCGGGGATCAGCGTCGATTTTATAAATGTCGGTCCGGAGGCTGTCCTTTTTACAATAAATAATGCTGTGGCTTCAAAGGCCCTGCAGGTTTTGGACAACATGGGAGTAATCCCGGAGGTTTTTCCCGACTGCGCGAAAGTAGCGGCGGTAGGAGCGGCTATGACAGGCGTTCCTGGTGTTATGGCCAGAATTGTCGAGGTGCTGGCCGGTGAAAAAGTGCAGATCCTGCAGTCTGCCGATTCTTATACAACGATCTGGGTTCTTGTAAGGAAAGAGGACATGGAAAAAAGTATACGCGCCCTGCACAGGGAGTTTGGCGGTGAAATGTAGATAAGCCATATAGGAATATATAAAAGAAGGTGAAAGACTTGAACACTGATTTCGGACGTATATTAACAGCCATGGTGACACCTTTTAACAAGGACCTGAGCGTCAATTTTGACCTGGCGCAACAACTGGCCAGGCACCTGGTTCAATCCGGATCAGACGGTTTGGTAATTGCCGGAACAACAGGAGAGAGCCCTACGCTCACAAAAGAGGAAAAGATTGAGCTGTTTAAAGTTGTAGTGGAAGAGGTGGGAGGAAAAGCTTCGGTTATCGCCAATACCGGCGACAATTCAACCTCGGCGAGCATTGCTCTAACACAAGCCGCTCAAAAGGTCGGTATAGACGGTGTTATGCTGGTGACCCCTTATTACAATAAACCTTCTCAGGACGGGATGTACGAGCATTTTAAGTCAGTGGCGGAGTGCACCGACCTGCCAATAATTATATATAATATCCCAGGCAGGACCTCCGTGAACTTATTGCCCCGGACTATAGCCAACCTGGCTGAAATTGACAATATCGTCGCGATAAAAGAATCAAGCGGTAATATGGACCAGATTAGCGAGATAAGACTGTCACTGCCGGATCACTTTTCCATATACAGCGGGGACGACTCATTGACTCTCCCTATCCTGATGCTGGGAGGGAAAGGGGTTATAAGCGTGGCGTCGCACCTGGTTGGCGAGCGCATGCAGGATATGGTTAAGGCCTTTACTTCAGGAAACGTTACCATGGCTAAAAATATTCATCTGGAATTATACCCTTTCTTCAAAGGGATATTTATAACTACCAACCCTGTTCCGATCAAGTGCGCCCTTAGTATGGCGGGGTGGCCGGTGGGTGCGCCCAGGCTGCCGCTGGTTGAAACCAACCAGCAGGAAAAAGAATTTATCAGAGGGTTGATGGAGGGCATGCGACTGCTGTAAAGTATTGATGGTGGACTAATCAGCCGCAGTTTAAAGCTGCGGCTGATTAACGTGAATAGCCTTTAATAATTTTTTAAGACAGGAGGTGAAGAATTGGCAAAAGAAAATAAATTGACTCTGATACCCCTGGGTGGGCTGGGGGAAATCGGTAAAAACATGATGGTAGTGAAATTCGGGGACAATATTCTAATCATTGACTGTGGTTTAATGTTTCCGGAAGAGGAAATGCTCGGTATTGATATAGTTATTCCGGATATTACCTATCTATTGGAAAACAAGGATCTTGTAAAAGGGATTGTCCTTACCCACGGTCATGAGGACCATATCGGGTCCCTGCCCTATGTGCTCCGCCATTTAAAGGTACCGGTATACGGAACCAGGCTTACTCTTGGGCTGCTGGAGGGTAAGCTAAAGGAGCAGAATATTCTTGGAGATGTTTCCTTGAATACGGTTAAACCAAGGGACAGCGTTCAGATAGGAATTTTTAAAGTGGAGTTCATTAGGGTTTCACACAGCATACCGGACGCTGTCGCACTGGCGGTACATACACCGATGGGTGTTGTTATGCACACAGGCGATTTCAAGTTTGACTTGACCCCTGTCGACGGGCAGGTGACAGATTTCCACCGTCTGGCGCAGTTTGGTGAAAAGGGAGTGCTGGTTTTAATGTCAGACAGCACAAATGCGGAACGGCCGGGATATACCATGTCCGAGAGGGTTGTGGGAGATACCTTTGACGAGAACTTCCGGCAGGCGACTGAACGCATTATTATCACTACATTCGCCTCAAACGTGCATCGACTGCAGCAGGCTATCCAGGCAGCGTACAAGCATAACCGCAAGGTTGCTGTTGTAGGCAGGAGCATGGTCAATGTAATCAGTGTAGCAAATGAACTTGGTTACATGGATATTCCAGAAGGAATATTAGTTGAACTGGACGAGGCCAGCAAACTTGCCAGAAACAAGGTGGTTATCCTAACTACCGGGAGCCAGGGTGAACCTATGTCTGCC
>JAQVLS010000099.1 GCA_028704035.1 Desulfotomaculaceae bacterium
ATGAAGCAAAGATATCTTTGTAAAATGAGGCGCTGAAAAGTCCTACGGCCGGACCGATGGGGTCAGGCGAATCCACCATGATTACATCATAGGTATCCTTGTTTTCCTGGACGTGCTTGATCCCGTCGTCAACAACAATCTCCACCCTGACGTCGTCCAGGGCGCAGCTGATTTCCGGCAGGAACCGGCGCGAATTCTCGATCACCGCCCCGTCAATCTCACAGTGGACCGCTTTTTCTATGGACTTGTGTTTGATGATCTCCCGCACCGCTCCCCCGTCGCCGCCGCCGATTACCAGCACTTTTTTCGGCGCGGCATGGGTGTTCAGGGCCACGTGGGCGATCATCTCGTGGTAAACAAATTCATCTTTTACTGTTGTCTGAATAATGTTGTCCAGGGTCAGCATGCGGCCGAACTGCTCCGTATCAAGGACAGCCAGGGTCTGAAACGGCGTTATTTCCTGGTGGAGAATTTGTTTTACCCGGACAGAGATCCTCATGTCTTTTGTCTGCTGCTCTGTGAACCATAAATCCAGGTCTTTCTTCTGCTGCTCTGCAAACCATAAATTAGTCTTGGGATCCAATATTCTACTCCTCCATATTCATCCTTATTTTCAATACCAGAGAGGTACGGCGGCCAGGGTACAGGCAATCTTCTCCACACGGTGCTCCGTCGCGGCGATTTTAGTGCCGGCCAACTCCATATTTCTGGCTGCAAAAGCTTCCTGCAGCATCCTTTCTATGGTCCTCTCCGCATCTGCGCTGCTGCATTTTCCCGCATACTCCATAATTACGCCAAAGCTGTCATGGGAGACGCCCACCCCCACAGCAGCGGAAATCAACTCGCCGGGAACATCGCTGATGATATAGCCGTAAGCTGTGGGCACCAGCGAGCCGGGAGGTATTTCCATGTCGGGGCAGTATACCACACCCGGGGGCAGGATGCTTGTCACCCGCATCAGATTCAGGTTGCCGATCTTACTTTTCTGCAGGGCGTTGTCGAAGGCATTTAAAGGATTCTTTCCCTCGGCGCTGCCCGCGGTAACAAAATATTTTTTGGGAGTCGGCAGCATTTTTTTATCCTCCTCTAAATTTACTGGTTTTTGCAACAACATACAATATTATACCAAAAGTAAAAAATAAATTAATACTTATTATCCTTTCAAATAATTTATCTTTTAATAATGAGCAGAATAAGAAATATGCCTCGGGGACAATATAAAAAAAACCAAAAAATTACGAGGAGGATTGAATCTTGCTAAAAACTGTAATTGGTCTTTTTGACTCCCGGGATCAGGCGGAAAAAGCCGCGTCGGAACTGCGCGGCAGCGGCTTCAAAGATGAGGTTTCCATTCTTGCAGCCGATAAGGATAAAGGCGGCGGCAAAACCAGCAGTGACGACAGCGGCAGCCTTACATCCGGGGTAACCACCGGTGGCGTGCTGGGCGGCCTGGCTGGTCTGGGACTGGGTGCCGGCGCTCTGGCCATCCCCGGGATCGGGCCTATTATCGCCGCCGGTCCCATTGCCGGCATCGTGTCCGGCGCCCTTACGGGCGGCATGGCAGGCGGCCTGATAGACTGGGGCATCCCCACCGACCGGGGCCGCTTCTATGAGGACAAGGTTAAGGAAGGGAAAGTACTGGCTTCAGTCCGTACAGATGAAGATAAAATAAATAACGCCGCAGATATACTGCGCCACAACGGCGCCCGCGACGTCGAAATCCACTAAGTCAAACAGGGGGGACAAGTTCCCCCCTTATTTTTTCCAAAAGGGGACAGTCCCCCTGCAAGGTGCTGCAAGTAAATGTCGCGGTAAAGCATAACGTCCTCCGCCTGGCGTCCGGCTGATTCACATATTATTGTGGGAGTCAAATTTCTTTCCGCCAGTATTTCCGCCAGCGGAGTAAAGTCGGGGCCAAATTCCGTTTCCAGCGCAGTCCGGTGTCTTTTCTCCCCCGCGCCGGTGAATTCCACAGGGCTGAAATGGATATGCAGGTTCTGCGCGTATTCCTGCCCCAACCTTTCCACGATCCGGTTCAGGACCCGGGCATATGATTGTTTGTCCTTGAATTCTCCCCCGCTGAGTGCGTGCATGTGGCCAAAATCGACAGCCGGTACTACCTGCTTCCCCAGTTCACAAAGATCCAATACTTCCTCCAGGGACCCCAGCATGTTTCTTTTCCCCATCGTCTCGGGCGCCAGGAGAATGTCCGATAGCCCTGCCGCCTCTACTTCCGCCAGGATTTCTTTGAATAATGCTTTAGCCGCAGCCATCAACTCGCCGCGGTCAGGACCGCTGCCCGAGCCGGGGTGAAATACCACCACCTTTGCTCCCATGAACCGCGCTGCCATTAATGACTTCAGCAGATGCCCTTTGGTCTTGACTTTTAAATCCGGATCGCCGGAGCTCAGGTTTATGTAGTAAGGGGCGTGGATGCTCAATTGAATATCCCGCTCAGCACACAGCTCGCCCAACCGAGCGGCCATTCTCTCTCCTATTTTCACACCCCGGGTGCATTGGTACTCATAAGCAGTCAGCCCTTTTTCCGCCAGCCACTGCGGCATTTCCAACGAAGATTTGTGGCCCCCCTCATAAAAAGAATCCGAGGCCCCGGCCGGACCGAAGCGTATCACCATATCCATGCCACCTCCTGTTCTAAATTAGGGGGACAGTCCCCCTGGCATAATTTTCCAAAGAGAGAAAAGGGATTGTAAAACTTTCCCAGAACTAAAAGTTATAATACATATAATATGGAGTGATTATATTGCGCACACTAAAAGTAATTTCGATATTCCTCCTGCTTATTCTGCCGTTTATTCTCTTAAGCCATACCAGTTTCCTGCCGGCTGCCGGCAGGATTGCCGGCATATCGAGCGGCCAATTGATTTATGGCCGGAGCCAGGACGCGGTGACGCTTGACCCGGCTTTTTCCCAGGACGAAGAATCCAATAAAGTAATCGCCAACATCTTTGAAGGCCTGGTCCGTTTCAAGCCCGGCACAACTACTATCGAGCCCTGCCTGGCAGAAGGCTGGCGCGTGTCTCCCGATGGCCGGGAATGGACTTTTCTTTTGAGAAAGGGCGTCAAATTTCACGACGGCACGCCGTTTAACTCCGACGCAGTCCGTTTCAGCATAGAAAGGCAGTTGCCCCCACAGCGCGCGGAAAGCGCCGGTTACGCTTCTTTTACTTTCGGCATGCTGGAAAGTATCAAGACGCCTGATCTGTATACCGTGCAATTTATCCTCAAATATCCCTATGCGCCTTTTTTAAACAACCTAGCCATGCCTGCCGCCGCGCCGATAGTAAGCCCCGCCGCTGTCGCCGCCCTGGGAGAGGAATTCGGCAACAAACCGGTCGGCACGGGACCTTATCGCTTCAGCAGCTGGAAAAAGGGCAAAAACATTACCCTGAAAGAGAACAGAGATTACTGGCATAAGCTACCGGGATGCCCCACACTGGTCTTCAACGTTATAAAGAACAACAGACTGCGTGCACTGACCCTGAAACTGGGACTTGTCGATATTATCGACAACCTGGCCCCTGCCGACGTCAGATATCTGGAACAAAAAGGGTTCCCGGTAATGCAGACGTCGGGCCTGGACCTTAATTATCTTGGTTTTTTTACCGACAAAGAGCCTTTTGACAATCCCACTGTCAGAAGAGCTGTCAGCATGCTGATCGACCGCAAGCATATTACCGAACTGCACAAGGGGGCGGCAATAGAAGCAAACGGCCCGCTGCCGCCCGGCGTATTAGGATATGACGCCGGTTTAAATCTGATTCCATACGACCCGCAGGGAGCCAAAGAACTGCTGGCCGGCGCCGGCTATGCCGGGGGTTTGCAGTTTGAAATTATCACCTATAACAACCCCAGGCCTTACAACCCTGCCGGCGGGGATATACTGGCCGCAGCCATCCGGCGGGAGCTGGCCGAAGCAGGAGTGAAAACAGTAATAAAATCATACACCTGGGAGCAGTACAAGGAAGCCCTGTTAAACAAAGAAGGAAATGCCTTCCTTTACGGCTGGATCAGCGACAACGGCGACCCGGACAACTTCCTTTATACCCTGCTCTCATCATCACAGATCGAAAACGGGCTAAATACCGCCCGTTACCGGAATAACGAGGTGGACCTGCTGCTGGTAAAAGCGCAACTGGAAACTGAACCCGCCCTGCGGGAGCGAATGTACCGCGACGCCATTGAAATGATTACGCAGGACGCGCCCTGGATTTTTTTGAACCACAGCCTTGAATTTTACGCCACCTCAACAAAAGTTACCGGCTTCACTCCCCATTTTGCGGGTTATACCCCGCTGGACACAGTAAAAAATGAGGCGAAACAATTAAAAGTTTAGATTATCGCTATATATTTCTAATTCTATTATCTAAATTCCACTATCTACCACTAATAACCTGCCAAGATCTGTAGAATACTAAAAGGCATAACGAGGCCTAAAAATAGCTAGGAGGAAAGATAATGGATCAAATTTATCAGCTCCAGAGACAGATCCAGGAATTACGAAACGAAATTAACACCATCGCCCAGGTTGCCGGCCAGCTGCAGCACGCGGAAGCAAACAACGCCGCCCAACTACAGAAATTGCAGCAGCATGAGTCGGTTGCCAACCAGCAGCTACACACCATTCAGCAGTTGTGCCACCACCTGAACCAGGATGTAAATGCCATCAGCAACGCGACCCAACAGGTTACATCACAGATGCTTAGCAGGCCTATGACCAGCGGCCAGCTTAACGCCCAAACCTTCAGTCAGCCTAACGGGCAATTTGGAACATACACGCCGAATATGACCAGCTTGTATAATCCCGCCCAGTTCGGGACCTATGGCGCGCAGTTTTCACCTTACATGAGCGCCGGCAGCCGTTTAGAGCAAAACCCTATGCCCGACTATAATGTAATACAAAAATACACAACTATGCCTTTTACGTCCAACATGATGCCCACCAGTACTATAAACACATCGAGGGCCGGCATCAATCCGATGACCAGCGCCAGCAGCATGATGCCGTCAAATACCAGCCATCAGCACTTCGGCACGAGCGGTTTTTCCACCGGGCTGACCAGCAACGCATACATGCCGTATATGTCCAGCCAGATCAGCTCGATGCCCAGCACAAGTCTTCTGAGCAGTCAGACGCCACTGTCGGCCCCTCAGAATATGTCCTTCAGCAGCTTCTAAAAGAAGCCTAGGGGGACAGTCCCTCAGGCTTGAATTAGGAAAACCCCGTCAGAACCGGCTTCTGACGGGGTTTTTCCGGCAAGGGGACAGTCCCCCAGGTATATTCTGACAATAGGGGACTGTCCCCATTCGATTATTTTTCTAATAAAAGAACATTTACTACCCCTTAACATATATTAACATTTTGCCTATAATTAACCTATACAATAGTGTTTTAGGAGGGGTTGGCATTTTGGCAAAAATGTTACGGGAAGGCGCTTCTTATACCCAGCGGGACATAATTGATATTTTGAGTGAGTTCTCTGCATTTAAAGACAGGGTGATCAAAAAATTCAAAGATTTATCAAGGGAACTGGACGGCAAGGCAAATGAGCACGAGCTGTGGGTAAATGTTTATTTGATTTCAAACGATTATGCGGAGGAAGTCTCCGGCAAAAAACTCAAGCTCCAGGAGCAAATGCAAAAAAGCATCTCATGATATAAACTAAACCCCGTGGGCAAGCCGCGGGGTTCAAAATTCGGGCACAGACTATTTTTTATTCGCCCCTGGCAATAACCTCCGCATCTATCGTTTCCCCATCCCATTTGTCCACATACGGATTTTCAATGTAATAGTTTATCACAAAATCCCCGACCTTATTGCAGGCATATACGTTCACTCCGCCGGCAATAAACATGCCGATAATAGGTATAATGCGGAGAAACGCGCGCTGTGACGCGCGGATGCCCAGGGCCAGCAGCGCCTGTTCGATCAGGCGGTTAAATGCCCGCCCGGAGAGCCGGCTGACTGTCATGCTGGTAAGGCCTTTACTGGCTACACCGGCGCCTACCGCCGATACCAGCACCCAGACAGCCTCCCGTTTGGCGCCTTCTTTTTCCAGGTCACGGTTGTGCGCAGCCGCTACTTCAAGGATCATTTCGGTAATAAAGAAACCCATAGCGGTTATATCAAGGAGAGTGCCAAATATTACCGCAACCACTGTCCCCAGCACCGGCACGGCGCCGGGCATAGCAGTCAAAGCTCCC
>JAQVLS010000100.1 GCA_028704035.1 Desulfotomaculaceae bacterium
CGCTCATTTCCTCCAGTTTCGACCGCAATTCATCCTGTCTTTCCATGAATGTCAGGATCTCGTCTTCCGCCTTTTTTACCGTGTTTTTTAAACTCTCCAACTTCTTACTGTTTGAATTCATTTCTTTGACATTAGTAATCGAGCCGTCATATAACTTCTTTCCCAGGATTGTGATCTGTTCATTGGCGCTGTCAACGTCCATCTCTTTTATTTTTTGACTTTTTTTTACGCCGTTGTATTCTTCCTTTATTTTATTGAACAGCACTCCGCCTTTTTCAATATCGGCTTTAAGAAACTTCAGCTCTTCCGCTATCTGACCTCCTTTTAATTTTTTTTCCAGAGCCATTTTCCGTCCATCGAGGACCTGGATTTCCCATAGCATTTTTAAATCCGGCATACCTACATCTCCTCAAAAAAAATTAAAGACAGGAAGCGCTGACTCCCTATCTTAAAAGAATGCGAATGGGTCTGTATTAGTTTCCGATAAAAGCAGCTGGATATCAATACCGGCCGCGCTGCAAATATCCCCCAGGTATTTTTGCAGCACAGGCAACACTACTGCTTCTGTGCCATAATGGCCCGCGTCAATAAAGTTCATACCGGCGGCTGCAATATCCTGGGCAGTGTGATATTTTACGTCACCGGTAACGATTGTGTCTGCTCCCGCTTTTAATGCCTCCGGCCAGAGATCGGCGCCGGAACCACCGCAAACGGCCACTGTTTGGACCGGGCGGCGGTCCGGGCTGCCGCCCAGGCGGACCGCCGGCAGTCCCAGCGTATCCTTGACAAATCCCGCAAAATGTCTCAGCGATACCGGTTCCGCAAGTTTGCCCACCCGGCCCAGGCCGCAGGACGTAACTCTGTTCTCCAACGGCAAAATATCATAAGCGGCTTCCTCGTATGGGTGGGAAGCAAGCATCGCGTCTAAGGCTTTTTTCAACAAACCAGACGGGACAATGGTCTCCAGCCTGACCTCTTCCACCTGTGCCAGCTCGCCGGCCCGGCCATAAAACGGGCTTGCTCCGGTCAGGGGTTTAAATGTCCCCGTTCCCCCGGCCATGAACGAACAGTGGCTGTAATTCCCGATCCATCCGGCGCCTGCTTCCAAAATTGCCGCACGAACTTTTTCCTCATGCCCCACCGGTATAAAAACCACCAGCTTATAAAGCCTGGCCTGCCCGGCCTGCAAAACAGCCGGTTCGGCCAAACCAAGCCTTTCGGCCAGAACGCTGTTTACCCCGCCGGCCGCGGCGTCGAGATTTGTATGTGCCGCGAAAACTGTTATATTGCTGCGTATCAGAAAGCTGATCAGCTCACCCAGCGGCTGCCTGATATTAATCGCCTTGGGTGGCCTGATCATTAGCGGGTGGTGGCTGATAATCAATGCAGCGCCTTTATCCGCAGCTTCCCGCGCTACTGCCGGATTAACATCAATAGTCAGCAGGATTTTTTCTACCGCAGCCAGGGGATCGCCCACCTGCAGGCCGCAGTTGTCCCAGCTTTCAGCCAGATAAGAAGGGGCTAATTCTTCCATTAAGTTGAATATGTCGGCGCACTTTACAGACAAGCCAATACACCCCTGATCCCCACAAGTTTATTTTCAGTTGCCAGAGCTTTTTCCATGGCGGCAGCGTTGTTTGAAACTTTCATGCCGGCCAAGGCACGCTCATAGCGGCCTGCAATTATTTCCAGGTATTTGCCGAACAAAGGATCCTTTTTTTCCGCCAGCCGGGGCCCCAGCTCCAGCAGAAGGGAGTCCCGCACTGCTTCGCAACCGGGCACGGCAACAATAACAACATAGATCCTGCCGTTTTCCTCCACAAGCTGCTCATCGTATATTTTCCAGCCGTTTGCCGCCAGCCAGATCCGGAGATCGCCGGGGTCTGCCAGTGGCTGCAGGATGAGCATTTTGACAGTGTTTAAAACTGCCGGAGAGGCTGCCAGTATCTCCCTGATCGTATTGCCGCCCATACCGGCCAGTATAAGAACTTCGGCTTCAGCGGACTTTAAAACCTTCAACCCGTCTCCCAACCTGAGGTCAATTTTGTGATTAAGCTTATGTTCCGCCACCTGCCGGAGCGCCGACTGGAAAGGCCCGGATCTCAGCTCGGTAGCGATTACCCTCTCGCATCGGCCTGCTTCAATGAGATAGATGGGCAGGTAAGCGTGATCAGTGCCGATATCGGCAGTCACAGACCCAGCCGGCACGTATGCGGCGGCCGCGGCCAGGCGTTTGGCCAGCTCCATGGCTAACCTCCGTATACTGTATGTTAAGACCAGTATAGTTGATTTGGGCAAAAAAGACAAACGGACGAGGAATGGGTAGATCAGCAATGGGGGGCATACCTCTATTACAAGCATTTCTGCATGCTGAGGAATGCCCCAATAAGGAATGGGGACACACCTCTATTATGGTATTCCTTTGTTGACGAGGTATGTCCCCAAATATATATGCGCCGCGTTAGCGGTATGTCTAAATTTCAGATATTTTCTTCACAACCGGTACTTTTGAGGTCCCGTTGCTGCCTTCGCCATAGACCACAGTAGGGTCATCCTGGCCTTGCACTGTATCCCAGCCTGACCTGATGTAAAAATCCTTGCCCTCCGCGGAGGAGTTATATTTGTAATAACTTGACGCGCCCCAGGGATCAGCCACGTCAAGAGTACCGTCTAGGCTTACAACAAGCCCGGCATTCAACATTTGGGCCTTAAAATCATCCGTCTTATCACTGAATGGATATGCGCCGTTTTCAGCATAGTAGGTGTCCAGCGCCGCCTGCATAGTGCTGATCTGCGCTTTGGCCTTGGTTACTTTGGCGTTTTCTATATAGCCCTGATAAAACTTTACTCCGCCGGCCACAAGTACGGCGATGATAATCATCACGACCATCATCTCGACCATGGTAAAGCCTTTATCGTTGCGTAACAACCTGCGTATCATTATTTCACCGTTCCTTTCCTCATAAAAATATATCTCTGTTTAGGAATTCCCGTTTCTAGGACCCGTAGCTAGATGGCTACCCATCCCCGCCAGGGGAATCTCTACAAACACCCCCAGGAAAATTCCGGTAATCAATCTATTTTACTCTTATATCCCTCCCCCCGGCCCGGCCTGCATGATATCTGCCATGCCAAACAGGGGCAGGTAGATAGAAAGTGCGACAAAAGCAACTATTATACCCATCGCGGCTATTAATACCGGCTCAATAAGATTGGAAAAACCGGCAAAAAGTCTCTCAGCCTCCTCCTCGTAATAAACAGCCAGCTTCTCTAGAATACTGTCCAACCGGCCCGATTCCTCACCGACAGCGATCATATGCGAGACCATGGGAGGAAACAGGAAGCTCCTCTTTAGCACGGAGGCAATCCTTTCTCCTTCCCTGACGTTAATCCTGACCTTGTTGATCTCTTGCGCCACCAGGGTGTTGCCTGATACGTTTTCCGCCACCTCCAGAGACCGCATCAGGGGCATGCCGCTCATTAAGAGAGTGGCCAATGTTCGTGTAAACCTGGCTGTCATTGTCTGGCGGAATGCTTTCCCCAGTATAGGCAGTTTCAGCATAATCCTATCCAGGACAATGCTCGAGCTTTTCCGGGCGCCTGTCCACTGTAAAACCAGGTATAGGACGGCAAATGACAAAGGTATAAGGTACCAGTAGGACGCCAGGGCGCTGCTCAAACCGATAACGATGCGGGTGGGCAGCGGCAGTTCAGCCCCCATTGACTCAAACATGCCGCTAAAGACGGGGACTACAAAAACCAGGATACCAATCACAGAGACCAGCATCATTATGGCTACCAGCAGCGGGTACATCATTGCGGACTTTATTTTTTCTCTGGACCGGTGTTCCTTTTCGAAATGCGTAGCCAGTCGGGCCACGACCTGTTCCAGCGTACCGCTTACCTCACCTGTGGCGATCATGTTTATGAAAATTTCCGGCAGGCAGCCCCGGTAAACCCGAAAAGCATCACTGAGGCTTTTCCCTTGCTCCACACTGGCGATCATTTCCCGCAGGATCCTTGTTAACCGCTGGTTTTCCGTTTGCAGAGCAAGGATGTTAAGGCAATGCAGCAGGGGCGCCCCCGCGTCCAACATGGCGGAAAACTGCCGGCAAAAAACCGCCATGCTCTTGATGTCTATTTTTAGGTTAGGAACCTTGTTTCTATCAAAAATAGCGCCGCGGGCGGGCTTTATTTCCACCGCGAAGCAGTTCTTTTCACGCAAAATGGTTGCCACCGCGCCGGGGCTGCTGCTTTTGACCTTGCCGCAGACCATTTGGCCGGACAAATTCCTAGCTTTATAACTGAATACCTGAGGCATGTTATTCCCCCCAGTAAACCAGCGGCTGTCCAGTGGTTTAGCTTTTATTCTCTCAGACAGGCGCGCATAATTTCTTTAACAGTGGTGAGGCCTCCGGCTGCCTTTTCCAGCCCGTCCTCCTTAAGAGTAATCATGCCGGCGCTGACAGCCGCCTGCCTGATTTCTTCCGTGGAGACGTTTTGCAAAATAATATTTTGCAGTTCCGGCAACAGTGTCATAACCTCATAAATGGCGATGCGGCCTTTATAACCGGTAAAATTACAGTTTGCACACCCTGCGCCGGCAAACAGGCTTGTTCCCGGCGCAAGGCCGGCAAAGGCTATTTCCTTGTTATCAAGCTTACTTTTCTGCCTGCAGTGCAGACATATACGGCGTACCAATCGCTGGGCAACTACGCCCGTAACGGAGGAAGCCACCATAAAAGGAGCTGTCCCCATATTGATCAACCTGGTAACAGCTCCCGGCGCATCGTTTGTATGAATGGTGGAAAGCACAAGGTGACCGGTGACGGCCGCCTGCACGGCAATTTCGGCTGTCTGGGGATCTCTTATTTCACCGATCATAATCACATCCGGGTCCTGTCTCAGGATGGACCGCAGGTAGTTGGCAAATGTAATGCCTGCTTTTTCATTGATCTGCGCCTGGTTGATGTTTGCCAGAGTATATTCTATCGGATCTTCGACGGTAATAATGTTTTTTTCGATGGTGTTGATTTCATTTAAGGCGGTGTAGAGGGTGGTAGTTTTGCCGCTGCCCGTCGGCCCCGTCACCAGCAGCATACCGTGCGAGGCCCTGATGAAACCCAGGAAACGCTTGAGATTATAGCCGGATAGGCCCAGCTGCGACAGGTTGTACCTTTTCACGTTTCCTTTGTTCAACACCCGTATAACTACCTTTTCACCAAACATTGTCGGCATCGTGGAAATTCTCAGATCAATGTCGCGGCCGGGCAGCTTTAATGGTATCCGGCCGTCCTGAGGCAGACGCCGCTCGGCAATATCCAGATCGGACATCACCTTTATGCGTGAGACAATCGGGAAAATCATTTTGCGGGGCAAATTCATTACCTCGCCCAGGAGACCATCTATCCGGTACCTGATCCGGACAAAATGTTCAAACGGTTCAATGTGGATGTCACTGGCCCCTTCATCAACAGCTCTGGTCAATATCAGGTTAACCAGCCTGATCACCGGCGCCTGATCAATAAATTCTTCTTCTGGGATTGCGCCCGACTCCACGCCCTCCGGCTCAATCTCCAGGTCCTGCATCACCATTTCTATTTCCGGTGTGCCAAAGTGTTTCTCAATAAGCATTTTTATTTCTTTTTTACCGGCGGCCAGCGGCTCTATATCACAGCCGGTAAACAGCCTTAGATCGTCAAGCGCCAGGATATTAAAAGGTTCAGCCATAGCAACAAACAAACGGTTTCCTGATTTCTTGACCGGAATCAGCATATATCTTCGTATTAAATGTTCCGGAATTAGGCTCAAGAGGCCCAGATCTATTGCGCCAACCGGAGATAGATCCCTGCACCCGGGTATACTAATCAATACTGCGCCGGCCGCTCTCCCCACGTTCACCATGGCACACCTCCGAAGATCTCTGATAACCGACTAAATAATAGAACATTATTTATGTACCAGGAATTGATCTGAGACCCGCTGTAAAACATAATCAAGGTCCCTGTCGCGAGAAAGGGGCCAAAGGGAATCAGGTCCTTCCTGCTTTTTACCCGCAGCACAATCAGCAACAAGCCGGCCAGACCCGCAAGCAGGCATCCCAATAGAACAGCGATTATTCCATTGGGCCAGCCCAGGCACACTCCAATTACAGCCGCCAGCTTGATGTCCCCGCCGCCCATGCCTCCCCGGCTGAC
>JAQVLS010000101.1 GCA_028704035.1 Desulfotomaculaceae bacterium
ATTTCCATCAAGGTCGGTCCTAAACACCTGGATCCCGCTGAGTTTCTGCAATGTCACCGCGTGGGGGCAACCGTAAGCATTGTCGGCCCCATTTGAAATAACTGCGTATGTCGGCTTAACCGCACCGAGGAAAGCTGGTGTAGTAGAGGTATTGCTGCCATGGTGTCCTACCTTTAGCACATCTGCCCTGAGGTTGAAGCTGCTCGCCAGCATCTCCTGCTCTGACTGCTTCTCGGCATCCCCTGTTAAAAGAAAACTGACCCTGCCGAAGGTAAGTTTAATGACTGCGGAATAATTATTAATATCTCCATATGCCGCATTGTTGGGGGCTATTATCTCCGCCCGCAGGTCTTCGTAATTAATAATTTCAACACCGGCTGAGGCTTTATTTATTTTCAGCCCCTTGGCCTGGATAGACTTCAGCAAATCCTCGTATGTTTTAGTATTGTGCGTAACTTTGGGCATATAAACCCGATCGATTTCAAACCCCCGTAATACGGTGGCCATGCCGCCGATATGATCTTCATGCGGATGTGTGGCGACAAGGTAATCTATTTTTTTAACTCCGGCTTTTTTCAGGTAATTAACAATATTTTTACCCATGGCTCTTGAGCCCGCGTCCACCAGCATATGCTGGCCGTTGGGCAACTGTATAAAAATGCTGTCGCCCTGGCCGACATCCAAAAAATGCACAACTGTTCTTCCCGGGGCGTTCTCCGTTGGTTGTCCGGTAAATGATTGGGGCGACCAGCCAGCACGGGGAACGCCGCAGTAGGTGGCCGCCAGGAGAAAAACAAAAAGGAAAAGGACGCCTGACAGTTTTCTGATTAAATTTAAGTTGCTAGTCTTCAAATAACTTGTCAGCCAGCCCGTCCATAGATTGCTTCCGTCGCCTGGTAGCTTCCTTATCGACAGTGATTTGTATAGTTATGACGTCTCCTTCCCGGGCGCTTTTAGGAAGGAGTACCTTGGGTATGTGAAAAATCCTGCGTTTCATTTCTATCAGCGCGTATTCGCCCTCAAAACGATCAATAGTAAGCATGGTTTTTAACCTCCTCAATTGCATTTGGGCTGTTTACTGTCTTCCAATTATAAAAATGTTTCTCCCGGCTCAGGTGTTTGTCTATACAATTCTTTCTCCAATTTTATTTAGCCTGCAAGACCCGGTCATATTTTTACTATTCAGTAGAAAAGTTTTCTAATAAGGGCCGGCAGCAATTTATAAATTTGTGAAATGCGGCCCGGTCCTTGACAAAGGATTCAAAACTCCGCTATACTATATCATGTTCAAAAGTACTATTTATCAACAGGCGCCCGTAGCTCAGGCGGATAGAGCAGCGGTTTCCTAAACCGCGTGCCGGGGGTTCGAGTCCCTCCGGGCGCGCCATAAAAGCCAGACCCCACAAGAGATTTGTGGGGTTGTTGTTTTTCTGGATGATGGCTAAAGAGCTTCCCAATACGATAGCAATTTGGTTTGGGGTAAGTCCTAAAACAATTCATAACTGTTTTAAGGATTGTGAGGAACTTGGTTTTTTCGATAAGGTTTAGATGTAGATGAATCATGGACAGGTTGATAAATTAACAGGCGATGCTTTATAATGTAGGAAGTGTGAAACCAGTGCGGGTAAGCATGTGGGGATATCCAATATTTAATCTGCCTTGAGCAGGGGAAAGGTGCGTTATGGCTAAATGTCTGGTCCTAAAAGCAGAAGATATTTGTGATGATAATAATTGCGTTAAGTCAAAATCAGTATTCTATTATAAGCATTATGCCTTATTAAATGAGGATTTTTTCCGTGAGGCAGAGCCCTGTAAAGCTACCGCTTCTTTAGATGTCTGCCGGGATCTTGAGGTGTTTCCGGGGATCTATGAATTGATTTTTACTGAAGGAGAGGACGGGCAGACCGGCCTGGTTTCAGTGAAGTTTGTTAAGCCGGTTGACATGTGGGAAACACAGGATACAGGGGACGAGCCCGCAGCCGGTCATTGTTCTTGCTCCCATGAATAAAGTTAAAAGAAAAGGATTGCCTGGTGCAAAAAGTTGTAGATGCTCTGAACCGGGCCAAAGTTGTCAAAGGGAAGCCGGGCTAACAACCGGTAGCCTGCGTGGGTGAGTAGTTCCCTAATGGGAAATACGTTCGGCGTTAGTATGGTTACGTTTTATAAGTAGGGGAGGTTTACCTTGCTTGACACGCCTTACGGGCTTATGCTAAGCTGAAAAAGCGCTAGGTGAATTGAATGAAAACATGTTTAAAACCAGACGCTCCATTACATTTTTTCTAAAGGAGAAAACTCTGTGGATCACGCCGGATATATGCGCGAGGCCCTGGTGGAGGCTGAAAAAGCTTACGTCCTGGGTGAGGCGCCTGTCGGCGCCGTAGTGGCGCTGGACGGGAAAATAATCGGGCGGGGGCATAACTTGCGCGAGACCCTGAAGGACAGTTCCGCCCACGCGGAACTGCTGGCCCTGCGGGAAGCCGCCGGACACCTGGGAGACTGGCGGTTGAACGGCACAGTGCTGTATTCGACACTGGAGCCCTGTCCCATGTGCGCCGGGGCGCTGGTGCAATTCAGGGTGCCGATACTGGTCTACGGGGCCGCGGATCCGAAAGGCGGCGCGGTAGATTCGGTGATTGACGTGGTCAGGCAGCCTCGCTTTAATCACCGGGTGGAGGTGGTGGCCGGAGTGCTGGAAGAGGAATGCCGCCATATTCTGCAGAAGTTTTTCCGGGAATTAAGAGAAAAAAATCAATTAAGTAAACATGGATTTGGGTGTTAAAACAAGTTAATAATGCGGAGGGTTGTCCGAGTCTGGTTGAAGGAGCCGGTCTCGAAAACCGGTATACCCCTTAAGGGTATCTAGGGTTCGAATCCCTAACCCTCCGCCATCATGGGGCCGCTGATCTTAACGATTAGCGGTCCCTGCCAATTTAATCAGCTCATTTTTTATTTTTTCTTTTGTTTTTTTTAAAATCATCAAAGCCTTTTTGCGCAGATGCATTGAGTCTAAAATACTCAAGCAGGTCATTTAAATAGGAAACCGTGGTAGAACTCAAAGAATGTTCAATCAGCTCTGTTTCCTTTAACGGATTGGAACTGCCTATAAGCCTTAAAAAGCTTTCAATAGTTACATGCCGATTTAAAAGATATTCGCCGGTTTCCCTGCCTCTATCTGTCAGTTGGATAATTTCGTAAGGGTCATATTTTAAATAGCCGAGATTGGCCAGCTTGAAAATCATTTTGGAGGCGGATGACGGCTTGACATGCAAAAGCTCGGAGAGTTTTCCGACACGGGTGTAGCTATTTTCCAGACAAAGCCTGTATGCCATCTCCAAATAGTCTTCCAAAGCGGGTGTCAATTTGTCCTTTTTCTGATTCACGAGTTGATATCCCCGAACGGTTCTAAAAACCGAATTTTTATTGTTATCCATAGAATCAAACCCTTATAAAAATTTTTTTATTTGCTACAGTATATTCGTAACGCATTCAGTTTAGGAACCATATATTAGCGTTGGGAAAGTTTTTCCCCAATGCTAATTTTAATTTAGGGGGTATTTACGTTGAATAGCAATCAAATAACGCTAAATCAGCTGCCAATTGGCAAAAAAGCAATCGTTGCGTCACTGACATCCGCCGGTATAACCAGAAGGCGTATACTCGATCTCGGTATTATCGACGGAACCGAAATTGAGCCGCTCTATAAAAGCCCGTCCGGCAACCCGGTGGCCTATTTGATAAGAGGAGCCGTCATAGCTTTACGGTCCGACGTATCTGACAGGATCATAGTATCAATGTCGTAAATTTATAAAGGGCGATATCAAACAGGATTTATGCCTACATAAATTTCTGAAGAATACGGGGGATATTGGAAGGGGTAACTATGGGATTAACAAGTACATCGACAGGAACGGAAATATTAAATTACTGCGGCCTGCATATTGAAAAAGAAACACAGCAGGATAAAATCGTGGCCCTTGCTGGTAATCCTAATGTTGGAAAAAGTACAGTATTCAACAGTCTAACGGGTTTGCGTCAGCATACGGGCAACTGGCCGGGAAAAACCGTCATAAACGCGCAAGGCAAATATCGGCATGATAGCAAGAATTATATTTTGGTAGACATACCGGGTACCTATTCGTTGATGGCAAACTCCACAGATGAGGAAATCGCCCGCGATTTCATCTGCTTTGGAGGCGCGGACGCAGTAGTAGTTGTCGCCGACGCTACCTGCCTGGAGAGGAATCTGAATCTGGTTCTTCAGACGATAGAGATCACCGAAAAGGTTGTGCTGTGTGTTAATCTAATGGATGAGGCCAAAAAAAAGAAGATACGGATTGATTTGGATCTGCTTGCCTCCCGTTTGGGTATTCCGGTCGTCGGAACCAGCGCGAGAAGCGGCAGGGGTCTTGATCTCTTGATGAACGCGGTAGGTTCCCTTGCGGGAAACGCTTTTATTGTAAACCCCCTGCGCATTACTTACAGCGATGAAATTGAAAAGGCGATTTCTATGGTGGAACCTTTAATCGATAGTGTGCTTAATGGACGCATCAGCTCCCGGTGGGTATCGCTCAAATTGTTAGACGGAGAAGAAAGCCTTTTGCTGTCACTGAAAGGGTATCTAGGCTGCGACCTGATGCAAAATAAGAAAATATTAAAAAAGGTAAATGCCGCCAGACTTTTCTTAGCGGAAGCAGGGATTCCGCATGAGCAGTTCAGGGATCAAGTCGTAACGAAGATTGTCAAAACATGCGAGAGCATCAGCCGGGAATCAATCACTTTTGAAAAAAAGGAATATGCGGAACGGGATCGCAAAATCGATAAAATCCTTACTTCTAAGCTGACGGGCATTCCTATTATGATCCTCCTTCTTTTTGGCGTATTCTGGCTGACCATAACGGGAGCCAATTATCCGTCCAATTTGATTGCCACCGCATTATTTGCCCTTGAAGATCAACTCACAGCATTTTTCGTGTGGATTTCCGCGCCTGCCTGGCTAAACGGATTACTTATCGAAGGTATGTACAGGACGCTCGCATGGGTCGTTTCAGTCATGCTGCCACCCATGGCAATCTTTTTTCCGCTTTTTACATTGCTTGAGGATTTGGGATATCTTCCCCGCATAGCCTTCAATCTCGACAATTTCTTTCGCAAGGCTTATGCGCATGGCAAACAGGCGCTTACTATGTGTATGGGTTTCGGTTGCAACGCTGCTGGAATTATTAGCTGCCGCATCATTGACTCGCCACGCGAGCGTTTGATTGCGATCATTACAAATAATTTCGTACCCTGTAATGGAAGATTCCCCACTTTGATCGCTATCATTATCATGTTTTTCGCGGGAGCTGTGGGAGGAACGTTCCGGTCTGTTGTCTCTACGCTGACACTCACAGGGGTCATTATCCTCGGCGTAACTATGACTGTGCTTATCTCAAGGATGTTGTCAAAAACAATTCTCAAGGGGATTCCTTCCTCCTTTAACCTGGAACTGCCACCTTATAGGCGGCCGCAGATCGGCAGGGTCATTGTACGTTCCATCCTCGACAGGACGCTCTTTGTACTGGGTCGGGCAATTGTTGTGGCGGCCCCTGCCGGTATGATCATTTGGATTCTTGCTAATATACACGTGGGCAATTTAACTTTGCTGGCCAAGTGCGCCGGGTTCCTTGACCCATTTGCCAAACTGATGGGTTTGGACGGTTATATCCTAATGGCCTTTATCCTTGGTTTCCCGGCCAATGAGATTGTCGTACCAATTATAATTATGAGTTACATGGCAGTCGGATCGCTGACCGACATAGCGAGTTTGTCCCAATTGCACATGTTGTTTGTAAGCCACGGATGGACCTGGCTCACCGCTGTCTGTGCCATGCTATTTACGCTGATGCACTGGCCCTGTGGAACTACGTGCCTGACAATTAAAAAAGAAACGCAAAGTCTTAAATGGACGCTTATCTCCTTTGCCGTCCCAACAGTAACAGGCATTGTTGTCTGTCTGATCGTAGCAAACACTGCCCGTCTATTGGGACTCGGGTAAAATGCCGGAACGGAAATTTTATAGTTATTTTAACACCAGGGGTTTCTTGCTATTATTGTGAGAAGCCCCTGGTTCTATTTGCGGCTGCGCCAACCCTTCAATATTGATTAACTGCTTGAATCGATTTATAATCTAGTGGTGGT
>JAQVLS010000102.1 GCA_028704035.1 Desulfotomaculaceae bacterium
ACGGATCAATATAAATATTAATTTGGCTGAGGTCCCGGATATACTGGTTGACGAAAAAGAAATCTGCCAGCGCGTTTTGAACCTGGTGCGGAACGGGTTTGAAGCGATGCCCGCAGGCGGCGAGCTGTCTATCGGGACTTTTACTGAAAATGACGAGGTAATACTGTCAGTTAAGGATCGGGGAGGCGGTATAGCGGACGACGTTCTTGAAAAGCTGGGCACCCCTTTTTTTACAACTAAAGATAACGGCACAGGTCTCGGGCTGGCTGCATGTTACAGTATTGCCGTAAGACACGGAGCTAGAATTTCAATAGAAACCGGTGCTGCAGGCGCAACCTTTTTCGTGCGGTTTAAACAAAAGAATTAAATTTACTTTTTTGATTTTTCCCAGATGCAGAGTCCGATCTGATTTAGAGCTCTTTTCAGCCCTTGGATGTCGTCAAGGGTGTAGCCTTTTCCCCAGTAATCCGCCAGCAATTCGGTAAATTTAGTAAATCCCGTTACCCCGGTAACAATCCAGAGGTGAACATATCCCACATACCGCGGATCACACTGGTGGTCTTGATCGGATTTATGGGTGATTTTAAAATCCCGCAGGGAATTTCCTGCGTCCACCCAGGACAGCGTTCCCTCTTGCGGGGCAATTTCTTTCCCACAGGTTTCACATATAAATTTCATCTCATTGCACACTCCAAATAAAATTTATTGCATAATATTAATATCATATAAGTTGTAATAATGCCATAGATATGTCAGTAAAATTATATCAATGGTAAAGTGAACAATAATATTTAAAAGATTTTAATAAAAAACTGTTTTAAATGGTTACTTTAAAAAGGATTTTTTAAAGGAGTGTCGAAAATCAACATACAGGGCAAAACCAGATTTTTTGATGTTAATAATTGTTTGGGGAGTAAGTTATTGAGGGGCATTCTCTGGACAGTTATCTCTTTGCATTAAAGATAAGGTCTGTTTTTTACTTATTTTTTTTGAAGGAGGGGATGTGTACATACAAACTTCTTTTCAACCGCTATCTTGTGTGGGAAGATAGCTTATTTTTTAGTAAGCCCGGTACACATTTATGAAAAAAATACCGGTCTTACCGGAGGGAGGGAAGGTTTTAGGGATTAGGTTTTTTAAGCGCTAGTCGCAAAGATTTTTGTATTTGATGGTTGTTGTTTTTCGTTGACCGGTGTAAGGGGGTTTGAGGTTTTTAAAGTCCCTTAGGAAAGGAGAGTAATATGGAACTAGCAAAGAATTTGCAGACGACTATAAACAGGTCACATGGCAAAACCGACCTGTATGTCGATCTCGCCCAGTCGATTAGTGGAGTTCTTCTTATTGGTTTCCTATGGATGCATATGCTATTTGTGGCAACCGTTGTTGTTAGTCCGGAACTTTTTAACACATTATCCGAAGGCCTGGATAGGTATTATCTTGCACAGGTTGGTATTCCTGCGACGATCCTGTTGATCATTATCCATATATTTTTGGCATTGCGCAGGGCGCCGGTACGTTTGCGTGATATGCGGATTACGTATCGGATGGCAAAAATGATGAATCACTACGACACCTGGGTATGGGTCGGACAGGTTGTATCCGCTCTATTCGTCGGTGTTATGGCGAGCATACACCTGTGGATAATTTTAGGCGCCTGGCCGCTCAGGGCGGCGACAAGCGCCGTGCGTGTAGCCTCTTCTGGACCGGCCGATATAACGTGGGGCGCCTTTACTTTCCCATTCTTTATTGTGTTTTACGTGATATTCCTGATTGCTGGAGAATACCACGGCGGTTTCGGCCTGTATCGCATCCTGGTTAAATGGGGCTGGTGGGAGCGTCACACAATGGGCTGGGTACTGAAGGGCATTACTGTTATAATTGTTGGTCTTGGTTTTGCAGCTTTATATACATTTACACAAATAGCTGCTAATCTGCCGGCGGGAGGTGTCATACATTGAGCGCAAAAAATACTCATATTTCAGATGTCTTAGTAATCGGCGCAGGCCTTGCTGCAGAGCGTTCCGCCATTGAATGTGCCTCGGCTGGTTTAAACGTGATCATCCTGAGCCTGGTTCCGCCGCGCCGTTCACACAGTACTGCCGCTCAGGGAGGCATGCAGGCTTCCCTGGCGAACGTTGCGATGGGCAAGGGCGACAGCCCCGAGATCCACTTTGCGGATACCGTAAAGGGTTCGGACTGGGGCTGCGACCAGGAAGTTGCCAAGATGTTTTGTGAAACCGTTCCTTCGATGATCAGACAGCTGGATTACTGGGGCGTGCCCTGGAACCGGGTTACCGCCGGCAAAAAGAAATATGCCAGCGGTATTGAAACTGAAGATACCAAGGACAAAGAAGGCTTAATCACTGCCCGTGACTTCGGCGGCGTGGCTAAGTGGCGTTGCTGCTATACCTCGGACGGTACCGGTCACACTGTGCAGTTTGTTGTTGACACGCAGGTCTGCAAGCTGGGGATTCCCGTCCACGACAGGATGGAAGCCATCGCCCTGATCCATGACGGCGAAACCTGCTTCGGCTGCGTGGCCAGGAACCTGCGAAATGGCGAACTGAATGTTTACCTGGCTAAATCAACCATAATCGGCACCGGCGGCGCGGGCCGTATTTATGCAGCGTCCACCAACGCCGTTATTAACGAAGGCACCGGCGGCGCTATCGCGCTTGCTACCGGCGTTGTTCCCCTGGGCAACATGGAAGCTATCCAGTTCCACCCGACAGGGATGCCTCCGGTATATATCCTGATGACTGAAGGCGCCCGTGGTGACGGCGGCTATCTGCTGGACAAGAACATGCACAGATTTATGCCTGACTACGAGCCCAAGAAGAAAGAACTGGCTTCCCGTGACGTTGTTTCGCGCCGCATGGTCCAGCATATCAGGGCCGGTTACGGCGTAACGAGTAAATATTCCACTCAGCAGCACCTGTGGCTGGACATCCGCCACCTGGGCCGCCAGTGGGTCTGGAAAAACTTGCGGGAGATTGCAACTATCGCCACCAACTTCAACGGAATCGACCCGGCGAAGGAACTGGTGCCGGTCATCCCGACCCAGCACTACACAATGGGCGGTATCCGCACCAACAAGGACGGCGCCGTATATGGGCTGCAAGGCCTGTTTGCTATGGGCGAAGCAGCTTGCTGGGACCTGCACGGATTTAACCGCCTGGGCGGCAACTCTCTTGCTGAGACTGTCACCGCCGGCTTTATTTGCGGCAAGCAAGTGGCTAAGTACACCCTTGGCCAGACCAGGAACTTCAACATGAAAATGGTTGATGGCTTTGTCAAGAAAGAAGAAGAACGGATTAAGAATCTCATATCCGGTAAAAACGGCCGGGAAAACGCGTATGAAATCAGGGATGCTATGGGGACAGCGATGATGGACCACGTCCACATTTTCCGGACAGGCAAATCGCTGGAACAGGGCGTGGCGAAGCTGCAAGAACTGTACAAGCGTTCACTGAAGATCGGCCTTCATTCCTCCGGGCAGGGCGCCAACCCGGAACTAGCTCAGGCGCTCCGGATGCCGGGTATGGTCCGTACGGCGCTGTGCGTAGCATACGGCGCGTTAATGCGTACCGAGAGCCGCGGCAGCCACTTCCGGGAAGACTACCCGAAACGGGATGACGTGAACTGGCTCACACGTACACTGGCCTACTGGAAAGAAGGGGCCGACCTGCCCACGCTGAATTACGAGCCTGTTGCATGTCCAATACTGCCTCCGGGCGACCGCGGATATGGTGAAGCAAGCGCGGGACCCAAAGGCAAGTAACGCAGTATAAGGAGGAGGGTGAAGAAGAGTATGGGACGCAAGTTAACAATATCTTGTTTTCGCTTTAACCCGAATATCCCGGGCGACAAGCCCAGGATGCAGGATTACGAACTAGAAGAATACGAAGGCATGACCTTATTTGTGGCGCTTAATGATATTCGTGAAAAACTCGATCCCACATTAATGTTTGACTTCGTTTGCCGGGCGGCCATCTGCGGCTCCTGCGCCATGTTGATTCACGGTAGGCCCAGGCTGGCCTGCAAGACCATGACCAGGACGCTGCCGAGCAAGTTTACAGTGATGCCGCTGCCGGTATTTAAACTAATTGGTGACCTTTCAGTCGATACCGGCACCTGGTTCAGGGATTTACAAGTAAGGGCCGAAGCCTGGATTCACACCAATAAGAAGTTTGATTTCAACGCACTTGAAGTCAGGATGGAAAATGAGACTGCCGAGAAAATTTACGATCCGGAGCAGTGCATTGAGTGCGGCTGCTGCGTGGCTAACTGCATAACTGCCAACATCCGGCCGGATTTCATCGGCTCGACCGGGATCAATAGGGTCTACCGCTTCCTTATAGACCCGCGGGATGAGCGCTCGGATGCCGATTACTACGATGTAATCGGCAATGAAGACGGCACATTCGGCTGCGTCGGCCTGATGGCCTGTGACGACATGTGTCCAAAGGAAATTCCGCTGCAGGAAAACCTGGCTTATGTACGCCGCAAGATGGCGGCTGCCGGCTTGAAGCTGAAATTCCAGGGAGTCAAGATCTCGTAATTGCCAACGTAATTTAAACCCGTGAAGGCGCCTAAACCTTTACGGGTTTTTTTTGCATGCCATGACAAATCCGGCCTGCCTTACCGCCCGTCCTTAAATCATGGTATTTTTTCAAAGGGGAAAGTATATTCCTTTGTAGGGGGGATTTATCATGTTTAAGGTTTTCATTGCCGCAGACATAGAGGGCACCTGCGGGTATGTCAATTGGGCGGAAAATCAGCCGGAGGACGCCCTACACAGGGAGGAAATGACCGCAGAGGTAAATGCGGCTATAGGAGGAGCGCTGGCCGGAGGCGCTGCAGACGTCGTGGTATCGGATATACACATGCAAAAGCAAAATATTTATCATGGCCGGCTGCTTGGCAATGCGTCATTGATCAGCGGCACCAAAAGAAGATGGATGTGGATGGACACTGTGCAGGCATGCGACCTTGTTTTTCTCATCGGCTTTCATGCCCGGTGCGGTTCAGCGCGTGCGGTTTTGCCGCATACGATGAATATGTTGATCACCGGCTTGCAACTAAATGGCGTCGACGCAAGCGAGGCTTTCATCAGCGCCGTTTGCGCCGGCCATTTCGGCGTGCCTGTGGGTATGGCTGCCGGAGACCGTGCTTTTATAGATGAAATCAAGTCCGATTTGGCCGGTTTGGAGACCGTAGTGGTAAAAGAAGCGATAGGAAACTGCGCCGCACTTAATTTCCACCCCGAAATAACCAGGTTGAAAATAACGGAGGCTGCCGAAAATGCCACCAGGCGGGGAATAAAGGGTGAGTTTAAGCCTTTCTGCCTGCGTGAGCCTGTGGAATTACGGCTGGAAGTGACATGGCCGGGCTACGCGGACGCGCTCAGCCTGATTCCGGGCGTGCACAGAAGCGGCGGCAGAGAAGTCTATTATACTGGCGCCCTGCCCGAGGTGATCAGCGTAATATCACTTTTTGTAAACTGGATAAGCAAAGCCCAAACATAGGGACATACCTCATCTCCAAAGCTAGACCAAAACAGGAGGTGTGTCCCATTCCTCTATCCAAGCTGTTGATTTAAATGATGCATTGCTGGTATAATTGATGGGATTTTTATAGGCTCGCGTTTTATGAAAGGGAGTATTGGATTGGTCGAACTAGACAAACAGATGGAGATTATCAAGAGGGGCACAGTAGAAATTATCCCGGAGAACGAGCTGGCGGACAAACTGAAGTCTTCTATTAAGAACGGCAGGCCGCTCAAAGTAAAGCTAGGCCTTGACCCTACCGCTCCGGACATTCACCTTGGTCATACGGTGGTACTGCAAAAACTCAGGCAGTTTCAGGACCTGGGGCACCAGGTGGTATTACTCCTTGGCGACTTCACAGCCAGGATTGGTGACCCCACCGGCAAATCGGAAACACGAAAACAGCTCACCGCGGAGCAGGTATTGGAAAATGCCCGCACCTATGAACGGCAGATTTTTAAGATCCTCGACCGTGAAAAAACCAGTGTGGTTTTTAACAGCCGGTGGCTCTCTGCTTTGAACTTTACACAGGTGATTGAGCTAGCTGCTAAATATACCCTGGCCAGGATGATGGAACGTGATGATTTCGCCAGGCGTTATAAGGAAGGCCTGCCGATCAGCATTCAT
>JAQVLS010000103.1 GCA_028704035.1 Desulfotomaculaceae bacterium
ATCCTATTTTCTGTGAATCGTCCGTCCTCATCCAGCGGAGCGTTAGCCTGTGCGATAACAAAATTTTCTTCTTCATCAGCGGTAAGGTAAACAATTTCATCCGTTACCCGCCTGTTTTCCTTATCAACTTTGCGGTAAGGGGTTTCTATAAAACCAAATTCGTTGATCTGGGCATATGTGCTTAGCGACCCGATCAATCCGATATTTGGACCTTCAGGCGTTTCAATGGGACACATCCTGCCGTAGTGGGAATGGTGCACATCACGGACCTCAAAACCGGCTCTTTCCCTGGAAAGACCTCCCGGGCCAAGCGCCGAGAGTCGCCTTTTATGCGTTAGTTCAGCCAGGGGGTTTGTCTGGTCCATAAATTGCGAAAGCTGGCTTGAACCAAAGAACTCCTTGATGGACGCCACAACCGGACGGATATTAATTAGAACCTGGGGCGTAATTACATCAACATCCTGAATAGTCATTCTTTCCCGGACGACTCTCTCCATCCTCGAAAGACCGATCCGAAACTGGTTTTGCAGGAGTTCGCCCACAGAGCGTAACCTGCGGTTGCCCAGGTGATCGATATCATCCACCTGTCCCTCACCGTTCATTAGCCCAAGGAGATAACGAAGGGTATCAAACACATCTTCCCTGGTTAGCTCCCTGATAAACCGGGGTGACAAATCCTTCTTCAGGCTAGAACCGGCTTCGTCTTCACCAGCGGTACTCTGGGCGGGCCGATAGAGAATACCGTGCTTAAGCTTTTTTTGAATTTTATAACGCCCCACATTGGCCAGGTCATAGCGCTTCGATTCAAAGAACAACGCTTCTAAGAGGGATCGGGCGCTTTCGACAGTAGGCGGTTCCCCAGGGCGCAGACGCTTATAAATTTCAACAAGTGCTTCCTCTTCGCTGTCTGTATTGTCACGGCTCAAAGTTTCCTGAATGTTTTTATCTTCATTAAAAAGCTCAACAATTTTGGCATTCGAACCACAACCCAAAGCCCGCACCAGTACGGTTGCGGGTATCTTCCTGGTTCGGTCAATGCGGACAAAAATATGGTCGTTCACATCTGTCTCAAATTCCAACCAGGCGCCCCGGTTGGGAATGATTGTAGCAGTAAAGAGGTTTTTCCCGGTGGGGTCGATAGTTTTCGCAAAATAAACACCAGGTGAACGGACTAGCTGGCTGACAATAACCCGTTCAGCGCCGTTGATGATAAAAGTACCCTTTTCGGTCATCAAGGGAAAATCACCCATGAAAACTTCCTGTTCTTTGACCTCTCCGGTTTCTTTGTTGATCAGCCTCACCTTAAACCGCAGAGGGGTCGCATAAGTAAAATCCCTCTCCTTACACTCTTCCACCGAATATTTGGTGTCTCCCATGGTATAATCCAGGAACTCTAATACAAGGTTGCCGGTAAAATCCTGAATCGGGGAAACATCACGAAATACTTCTTTTAAACCTGTTTTTAAAAACCATTCGTATGAATTACGCTGAATCTCAATTAGATTGGGCAGTTCCAGCACTTCTTTTAATCTACTAAAGTCATAACGGTATCTGGTTCCTACCCCTTCTGGATAAGCCATCTGATGCATCACACCCCCGTCATAAAATAAAAACAAAAATCAATCTAATTCATTTGAATGGTGACATTATAAATAAATAATGATAAAATAATCATGTAAAAATGGCGTCGCGGATTATTTCTTTCATGATAAACAAGTTAAAAGCAAGGCTTGTTCTGTACAATACCTCGCTTTTTTCAAATGTTGGCTATCTAAAATATTATTGCCTGACATCAGGAATAAAATACATATTATACCACAAAAAAATAGTAGACTTTAGAGACATTCTAAAATTTTAGCATAACAGGAATGCTCTGTCAAGACATTTTACGGAAATTGCCTGATGATTTTTCATAATTTTCAGGATTATGCTTAACACAAAAAGGGCTGACAGCCCTTTTTGTGTTAAGCTATTTATTAATATAGACAAATCTTATTTAAGATCAACGGTTGCGCCAACTTCGGTAAGCTTTGCCTTAATTGCCTCCGCTTCCTCCTTGGACACTTTCTCTTTAACCGGTTTGGGAGCGTTGTCAACCAGATCCTTTGCTTCCTTTAAACCAAGGGCGGTAATTTCTCTAACAACTTTAATTACGTTTACTTTTTTATCGCCGATGGCAGTAAGGACGACATCAAATTCTGTCTGTTCCACAACTTCCGCCGGAGCAACAGCAGCCGCGCCGGGGGCGGCGACAGCTACCGGGGCAGCTGCGCTTACACCAAACTCGTTTTCAAACTCTTTTACCAACTCAGATAATTCTAATACGGTCATGTTTTTTACAGCTTCAAGTATTTCCTGAACTTTAGACATTTAATTCAAACCTCCTAATTTATGTTGATTTTTTGACTGATATTTTATTCATACCTCGATATAGTTATGGGGATAGTTATAGGGACAGCAGAATATATACCATCGCATCATGTCCCATTTAAGCTTCCTCTGCGCGCACCTTGCGTACTGCTTCCAGAGTATAGACCAAACTGCGAAGGGTTCCTTGCAGTACATTCGCGAACCCATACAGCGGGGTCTGCATCCCACCCAGAATCTTGGCCAGAAGCACCTCCCGCGAAGGCAATTCAGCCAGTTCCTTCACTTCCCTGACGTCGATTACCTTGCCTTCCAGAACGCCGGCCTTGATCTCCATCTTCTTTATCTCCTTGATAAATCCAGAAAGAATTTTCGCCGGCGCTACAGGGTCTGCGCCAAAGGCAATAGCCACCTGCCCTTCTAAAAAGGGTTTGAGCTCTTCTAATCCTGTCTGTGCAGCAGCCAGGCTAACAAGGGTGTTTTTGGCAATTTTTAATTCGCAGTCTGCCTCACGCAACCTCCGGCGAAGTTTTGTTGCTTCAGCCACATTCAGCCCCCGGTAATCGGCAAGGACGGCAGCTTGAGAACTTTCAAACTTTTCTTTCATCTCCTGGACTATTCTTTCTTTTTCTGCTTTGCTTCTAGGCATTCTTCTTCAAACACCTCCCTTCTCTCACCACCAATGACTAAAAAGGCCCCCGCAAACATGCTGCTGAGGCCGTACGTTATCGTTAACGCAAGGAAATATCAGCCTCGGCTGGCGGCGTACAGCCATTATGCAAAGCACCAGCGGTCTACAGCAACTACAATATTAAGGTATGAGTATACAGACACCAGACAGAGGAATGGAAACACATATTTCTTACAGGCATTCCTTTGGGGACGAGGTATTTCCCCGATTATTAGTCGTTTATTTTTTGCGTAATAATCTTGATACCGGGACCCATTGTAGAACTCAAAGTAATACTTTTCATATATTGCCCCTTTGCCGCAGCGGGTTTTGCCCGTATCAAAGTGTCGATTAATGTTCGCAAGTTTTCAAGCAATTTTTCGTTATCAAAAGAAACCCTGCCAATCGGGGCGTGTATATTACCGGCTTTATCCACCCGGTATTCAATCTTACCAGCTTTTACTTCCTTTATCGCCTTGTCCACATCAAAGGTGACCGTGCCGGTCTTGGGGTTGGGCATCAGGCCGCGCGGACCCAGGATACGGCCCAGCTTGCCGACTGTACCCATCATATCCGGAGTAGCAACAGCTACATCAAATGCCAGCCAGCCTTCCTTCTGGATCTTTTCTACCATGTCCTCTGCCCCGACAAAATCAGCTCCGGCATCGATTGCCTCTTTTACCTTATCGCCTTTGGCAAAAACCAGGACCGTACGTGTCTTGCCGGTACCGTGCGGCAGTATTACTGCGCCCCGGACCTGCTGATCGGCGTGGCGCGGGTCTACACCCAAACGGACGGCTACTTCTATTGTTTCATCAAACTTGGCCGGAGCTACCTTCTTGAGTATTGTAAAAGCTTCGTTCGGCTCATAAAGGGTATTCCGGTCAATTTGTTTTACAGCGTCTGTAAATTTCTTACCATGCTTTGGCATGTTTTCGACCTCCCTGTGGTATTAACGGAAATATTCCTCCCACTGCTATTCTTCTGCGATATCAATCCCCATACTCCGGGCCGTGCCTTCAACCATCAGTATGGCTGCCTCAACACTGGCCGCGTTTAAATCGGGCATTTTCAATTCTGCAATCTCCCGCACTTTGGAACGGGAGATCTTCGCGACTTTCTTTATGTTTGGCTCCCCGGAAGCTTTTTCGATGCCTACCGCTTTCTTTAACAGAACAGCTGCGGGCGGAGTCTTGGTTATAAAAGTAAAGGAACGGTCTTCGTAAACAGTAATCTCAACCGGGATAATCAACCCGGCCTGAGCTGCTGTTTTTTCGTTGTATTCTTTCACAAAAGACATAATATTAACTCCGTGCTGGCCTAAGGCCGGTCCTACAGGAGGAGCCGGGGTCGCTTTACCCGCCGGAACCTGCAATTTAATTATTGCCGATACTCTCTTTGCCACTTGTACTACACCTCCTTCTTGCGTCGTTAGACTTGAGGATTTTAAGAAATCTTTTCAACTTGTATAAAATCAAGGTCAATGGGGGTCTCTCTGCCAAACATTGAGATAACAACCCTTACCTTGCCTTTTTCAATATTTATTTCTTCAACCTGGCCAATAAAGTTCTCGAACGGTCCAGCTATTACACGGACGCTTTCACCAATAGAGAAATTAATTCGCGCCCGCGGCTCATCAACACCCATCTGTCTGATAATCTGGTTCGCCTCAGCCTCATTCAGCGGGATCGGCTTTGATCCAGAACCGACAAAGCCTGTCACTCCGGGCGTATTTCGCACCACGTACCAGGAATCATCCGTCATAAACATTTCCACCAGCACATAACCTGGAAATATCTTACGTTTTGTTATCTTTTTTTTCCCGTCCTTAATTTCTATCTCATCTTCCATGGGCACAAGAATACGAAAGATTTTTTCTTCCATATTCATTGATTCTATACGTTTTTCAAGATTAGCCTTAACCTTATTTTCGTAACCGGAATAGGTATGTACAACATACCAGTCTTTTTTCATAAAATACAAGGGACCATTCTACAAGTAAGGCCCCTCACCTCCTCAGGAATTTATCTATTAATAACGAATCTCAAGACTGTGCTAAGAAGTGAATCAAAAATCCAAAGCAGTGCCCCTACAAACAACACCGCCACCACTACCACAACGGTGTAAATAATTAATTCCTTGCGTCCAGGCCAGTTAACCTTCTTGAGTTCGCCATATGCCCCCTTGAGAAATTTCTGGATGAGTTCAATTTGGTTAACTTTTTCTTTCTTTGCCGTAGAATCTTTTTTAGCTTCTTTCCTGGCAACGTCTCTTTTGTCTTTAACTAAAGCGATATCTTTTTTGACAGCATCCTTTTTATCGGTTTTTTGTCTGAAAATATTTTTGCTTTCTTTACTATCTTTCTTCAGGACAGAACTTTTTCCGGTATTTCTTTTTTGACCTGTTTCTTTTTTATTTTTCCCGTCGTCCTGCTTCCTGGTAACAGCCATTAAACGCCACATCCTTAAATTTAATAAAGTTATTCCGCACAACAAGATATTTTACCTTCATTTTTATAACATAGGCAGATGCGGCTATCTTCTATGAGGACAAACCCTATATGTTATCTGGTTTCTTTATGCAGGGTGTGGATATGACAGAATCTGCAGTACTTCTTCATTTCAATCCTGTTAGTATCATTTTTCTTATTTTTCTCAGTGGTATAGTTCCTTCTTTTGCATTCCGTGCAGGCCAATGTAACTCCTACTCTCACCAGAGGCACCTCCCCTAAACCAAAAAAAAATTAGGTCCATCATTTTTCATGAAAATTTTACTTATCAAATTTAACACAATTAAAAAGGGATGTCAATAGTTACCCATTGCGCGGGCCAAACTGTTCCCTGTTCATGCAAACATTAAAACATTGCTTTTAAGCATATCATTCCTATTTTATACATTATTATTACCTTTTTATACTACAAACGGCAGCCACAGCATAAAATCAGAGCTAGGCTGCCTGTAGAGTTAGCATTAAAAACAAAGGCTGATATCACTAGTTTGCTTAGGACTCATTAATCCCGGTCACAACGCCGGCGCCTACAGTACGGCCGCCTTCACGAATGGCAAAGTTCAGCCCCTCTTCTATGGCGATCGGAGTGATCAGAGCGATGTCTATCTCCACATGGTCTCCCGG
>JAQVLS010000104.1 GCA_028704035.1 Desulfotomaculaceae bacterium
AGCCAAGCGCAACACCTTTACTGAACCAGACCGTAGGATCATCCGGGCTTTTTTGCAACGCTTTTTCAAATGCCAAGACCGCTTCTTCAAATCGGTTTAGCTTGCCCAGGGCCAGACCTTTTTTTAACCAGACGGCCGGATCTGCCGGATTTTTCTCCAGCTCTTTTTCGTATTCCAGCAGTAATTTTTCGTATGGTCCCAAACCATCTGACCTTTTGTTTACATCATTATCGTTCATTTTATTAGATTCACCCATTGTTTATTCTCCTCCGAAAGTTCTATTTTGCACAACCTGCTAAACGCCTATCGCTGTTTCAATTATTTTAGTTTATCATTTAACTCCTCAGCCGTAAACTCTATGAGCAATTGCTTCCGGTCTGATACTGTAATCGGGAGAACCGAGTAAAATACTTCTTGAAGTTTTTGTAAAGCTACACTCAAATAACGCTCACCCCTTTAATTCTAAAAATCTCTCGCGACTGCGTTGCTATGCTTTTGTGTATACCCTTCTATTGCTTCTTTTAAATCGTCCTGAACGCTTTCTTTAGCAAGCCCTACCTTGGAATAATAGGCGGCTCGACAAATAGCATGAGTAGAAACCGGCGATGTTAAAAAAACAAAGAAAATCCCGAGAAATAATTTTATACTAAAATATCCTTCTGCAAATAGGAAAAAAAGAAAAGCCCCCAGAAGAACAAATAGCACACCCAAGGTAGAACTTTTGGCAAAGGCGTGGGCACGGTTGTAAACATCCGGCAGGCGAATAAAACCAATAGAACTAAGAAATCCCAAAATTGTCCCCAATAAAATAATGACCGCAATGCCTAATTCAATCAGATTGCTTCCGTTCAATGACAACACCTCTTTCAATGAATCTAGCAAACGCGATAGTACCAATGAAGGAAAGAATGCCGATCAATAGTATTACTTCAAAAAAGGCTGTGCTTCTTAGCAACACGGAAAAAATCGCTATCCCTGCAATCAGGTAAATCCCTAAGGCATCCAACGCCTGGACACGGTCAGGAGCGGAGGGTCCTTTCACCAACCGATAAATTGTCGCCAGGATAGAGAATGTTAAAAAATATAAGGATGTAAATAATATCCATTGGATCATGGCCTTGTCACCTTCTTAATTGCATCTTCAAATTTGCTTTTCGATTTAAGAACCGCATCACTCAGTTCAGGAATATCCATAGCATGTATATAAAATACCTTATTATCCCGCGAAATATCAACCACTACAGAGCCTGGAGTTAATGTAATGAGGAGGGCGAGTAAGGTAACTTCTGCATCCCCTTGCAAACTGGTTTCCAATGAGAAAATTCCAGGCTTTATATCGATTTTCGGTTTGATCGTTTTCCCTATAACCAGGATACTGGAAAGAAATAGCTCACAAATAAAGATTAAAAAGAGATTTACAACGGCTTGCAAAGTAAACAGATAATACTTGGCTGAGATAAATCTGGCTAAAATAAATAGGACAAATAAGCCGAATAAATAACCGCTAAAAAAACTCAAAACACTCCAATCATCCTGGAGAAACATCCATAAAAAACCGATAAATAAATTGATTAAAACTTGCAAAGCCAATGGAATCACCTCGCTTGCGTCAACAATTACCGGCCATTGCCGCCTAAGACCGCGTCGATATAGATATGCGGATCCAACAACCCTGCTACTGCCAAATCCACATAGGCATGAATTCCCTCCGCACCCAGGCCAAGGGCTATCGTCAAGGACGCAAGAAAGGTCATGGACGGCAACAATCCTTTCGTTGTTCCCTTTTCCGACTCTGTGGTAAAACTCGTATATCCCCAAAAAACGCTCATAAAAATTTTCATAACAGAATATAACACCAGCAGACTGGTCAGGAGACCGATTCCGCCCAGCCAGAAGTAACCGGACTGGAAGGTGCCTGTTGTGACAAAAATTTTACCGGTAAAGCCGCTAAATGGTGGTATACCCGACAAAGACAGGGCAGCAATAAAAAACATCCAGCCTAATTGGGGGTACAAGCGAATTAGGCCACTCATATCCCTGAGTTTGCCTGTGCCGGTCAGATGAATAATAGTTCCGCCCAAGAGAAAAAGAAGAGCTTTGATAATCATATCGTGGAGCAGATAATATACAGAGCCTCTTATTCCTACTAAGGAAAAAGAAGCAAATCCGGCCAAAATGAATCCGACCCCTACTACCACGTTATAGGTAATGATTCTTTTCACATCCCAGTAGGCCACAGCGCCCATGGCCCCTAAAACCATGGATACCGCAGCCAAAATCCCAATGAACAGATGCGTAACGCCTGGTTCGTGGTAAAAGACAAGGGAAAACAAGCGGATAATGGCATAGATGCCCACCTTCGTCAACAAAGAGGCAAATATAGCCGCTATGGCAGTGGGAGGGGCGCTGTAAGCACCAGGAAGCCAAAAGAAGAGAAATAAACCCGCTTTTAAACTGAACACTATTAAAAACAAAATAGCAACGGCTGTAATTACCCCACCTTGCCCTGCTTCCGCTACCCGGACAGACAGATGAGCCAGATTTAAAGTGCCTGTTATGGCATATAAGTAAGCAATCGCTATAAGAAACAGAAAAGAAGAAATCATATTGACTAAGATGTATTTAAAGGACTCTCTGAGCTGGATCTTTGTTCCGCCTAAAGAAACCAACACATAAGAGGCCACCAGCAACACTTCGAAACAAACAAATAAGTTAAAAATGTCACCTGTTAAAAAAGAACCATTTACTCCTGCCATCAGGAATAAACATAAAGGATAAAAGTAATTTCTTTCTCTCTCGCTCCCAATGGATGAAAAAGCATAGCACAAACAACAAAAGACAACGATCGCAGCGACCAAAACAAGCAAGGCAGCAAACATATCCGCCACCAGGGTAATGCCAAAGGGCGCCACCCAGCCTCCCAAATAAAGGGTTTGCATCCCCGATGTTTTAATCTGTTCCAGTAAAAAAACAGCGTCAACCCCAATTAGGGCTATAGCCAGAAGACTTAAAATTCGGTGCAGCCAAATATTATTTTTAAAAACAACCATCACCATTCCAGTAATCAAGGGAATGATTATGGGCAGTACAACATAATTATTCATCCGCATAACCTCTGCATTGCTCTACGTCGTCGGTACCCAATACTTTATAAGCGCGATAGCTCAATACCAAAAAAAGCGCTGTAGTCGCAAAATTAATGACAATGGCTGTTAATAAAAGGGCCTGCGGTAAAGAATCAGTAAAATTAAACGCCTGCAGACCACGCAGCGGGGGACTGCCCTTTTTTAAGCCGCCCATTGTCAGAATCAGCAGATTTACCCCATGACCGATAATTGATGTGCCTAAAACAATTCTGAGGAAAGTTTTAGATAAGATCAAGTAAGTGCCAATGGCAAATAAAATGCCGACAACTATTGACATGCATGTTTCCATTTAACGATCATCGCCTATACTCATAATAATGGTTAAAGATGTTCCGATGACAGCCAGCGCAACTCCTACATCGAACAAAACGGACGTTGCCATCTCTGTCTCTCCGAACATCGGGAGAGCCACACGGCCAAATGCCTGGCTTAAAAAGGGCTTTCCGGCAATCATTCCTCCTACCCCCGTAAAAACCGAGATTAGCACCCCGATTCCGGCAAACACTTTAAAATCTATAGGGATATTCTTCCGAACCATTTCTATATCATAAACAAGAAAGAGCAGTAGGATGGCAGTTACAAAAGCCAGCCCCCCAATAAATCCTCCTCCCGGACGGTGATGTCCTGAAATAAAGAGATTGATAGAAAAGGTCAGGATGATTACAACTGCTGTTTTCGTAACGGTCCGCAGAATGACATCATTCAGTTTCTTCATTTTCTCTCCCCCCTGCCAGGCGAAGTTTTATCAGTGTATATATCCCCAGCCCGGCCATGGACAGTACCAGAATTTCCAGCATTGTATCAAATCCCCGGAAATCTACCAGAATAGCGTTCACAATATTTTTAGCTCCGGCAAGTTCATAAGCGTTTTCATAAAAACTTGAAACAGATTCAAATAATCGGCTCCCATTTGCTGACAGGGCCAAAACAGCCACAACCAGGCCCACGCCGGCTGAGATTAGGCCATTTACTGCTTTAAACCGGATGGGGTTGTTTTCCTGCTTCAGTTTCGGCAGATGGTAAAAACACAACAGGAATAATGCAGTTGTGACTGTCTCCACCAGGAATTGGGTCAGGGCCAAATCCGGCGCCCGAAAAAGGACAAAAAAGAAAGCGACAAGAAATCCCAGAGCTCCGACGGCGATAACAGAAGTCAACCTTGATTCAGCCAAAAGAACAGTTAAAGCAGCGCTGAGCATGGCCATCAGCAGTCCCAATTCATAAAAATTAACCGCCGCATCCCGGGATAAATCAAAGGATATGCCGTCAAATAAAAGCACGGCGCCCCCGACCGCCAGGATGATAAACCCGAAAATATAAACCAGGTAATCCCGCACAAAGCCTGTCATGTACCGCTTGGTTATGGCCAGAGAAAAATCCTCCATTTTTTCCAGAAGCAATTCATATAAACTGTTCAAGGTCAATATCCTAGGATAGTAACGATAGATGCCGTACCATTTTCTTAAATTTTTGTACAACAGCATCCCAAAAATCACTAACCCTATCGTCATTAATAATTCTGCATTCAAACCGTGCCAGGCGCTTATTGTGATCTGCAAAGGCACTGTTTCTGCAAATGTTGGTAACACTGCCTGCCAGGCTGGTTGCAATAAATATTTAGCCAGGATATTGGGGTAGAAAAAAATTGCAATTACCAGGCCTGCCAATATAAGGGGAGGTATCAACATGGCCACGGGAGCTGCATGTACTTTCTTCTTTAATTTATAACCCCTTGGCTTCCCTCCAAAAGTCCTTAAAAGGATGATCATGCAGTAAACAAAAGTAATCACACTGGCCACCCAGGCCATGATTACCAGTATATTTCCCCAGGTCTCCATATGAAAAATCGACATTTTTGACGCATTTAAAAATGCTGTAAAAAATAACTCTTTACTTAAAAAACCACTGAAAGGAGGCAAGCCGGCCATAGCTAAACTTCCAGTCAGGGCAAGTAAAAAAGACACAGGCATCCAGTGCAGCAATCCGCCTATTTTTTTAATATCACGCGTTCCCATTTCAAGGTCAATAATCCCCACGACCATGAACAAACAACCTTTAAAAGCAGCATGATTCACCAGGTGGAAAATGGCGGCAAAGATGGCTATGGCATACACCGCCCCTTCCTCGGCCACATCAAAATACAAGGCAGCGGATCCCAACCCCAATAAGCTCATAATTAATCCCAATTGACTCACGGTGGAATAAGCCAACAGGGCTTTTAAATCCGTTTGTCTTACTGCGTTAATGGACCCATATAGCAAAGTGACAAGGCCGGCGCTTAAAACAAACCAGAACCATTCAGGGACGCCGCCAAAAATGGTGGTACAGCGGGCAACTAAATAAATACCCGCTTTCACCATGGTAGCCGAATGCAAATAAGCACTCACCGGGGTAGGCGCTTCCATGGCATCCGGCAGCCAGATACTAAAGGGGAATTGGGCTGATTTTGTAAAAGCCCCGAGCAGAATCAGAAGCATTGCCGGGAGAAATAATGAATGGGACTGGATCATTCCGGCTTTGCTGATCATCTCAAGAATGCTATGAGTATCTGTAATCAGCGAGAGCAGGATGAAGCCGGAGAGCATGGAAAATCCACCAAAGATCGTAATTATCAATGACTTTTGCGCGCCTGATCTTGATTTTTCCCGCTCAAACCAGTAAGCAATCAATAAAAAGGAAGATATGCTTGTTATCTCCCAAAATACATATAAGACAAAGATGTTGTCAGCAAAAACAAGGCCCAGCATAGATCCTATAAATAAGAGCAAGTAAATATAGAAGTTTTGCAACGCCTCCTTTTGCCTGGAAAGATAATAAATCGAATACAAGATCACAAGAAAGCCCATTCCCGTAATGATCAGACTGAATATAAGGGATAATCCATCTATATTTGCAGTCAAATTAATATCATAGGAGGGTATCCAGGGAAGAGTTAAATATATTGTCTTATTTTTCTCTATACTAGCAAAGTCTATTAAATCAATCCAACTGTTGCTTTCCACTACGCTGTTTGCCCTACCATA
>JAQVLS010000105.1:0-1705 GCA_028704035.1 Desulfotomaculaceae bacterium
CGACTGCCTGGACGGTCATTCCTTCACAGACGTTCCCGTGAACAACCACGTCTCCTTTAAACCGGATGTTGCCGGACTGGATATCAACATCACCTTTTTTATGCAAAACAGGATCAACATCAATAACAAAACCTTTTCCCAGCCTTTTAGCTACCGGTCGGCCGCTGATCTTTGAAATAATTTTGCATCTATCTGCGGAAATTTCTACTCCCTTGCCGGCAATAATATCACAGGGGACAGGTTTTGGCTGGAGAATCATTTCTCCGCTAACCTTCCTGCCGGGTTTTCCCTGATGTCCCACAAATTTTTCCGCCAGCAGTATTCCCGGTTCAACAGATAGTATCTCCCCCAGATCTCTAAAATTTATCTTGTCACTGGTGTCACTAATTTTCTGCCCATCCTGCCCGGCATTAAATTTTAGCTCAACCCGGTCATTAACGGTTTCACCAGGCGCCTCACCTTCTGCGATAAGATAGCAACCATCCTTTTCCCTGTCCAGGATAGATTTGATTTCAGCGTGCTTAATACCATAAGTGATGTTTTTTTCTGATAATCCCTGTAAGATATCGGCCGGTGCGCAGGGGCGTTTTTTGTCGGCCCTGGTTACTGTTTTTAAGCTCAGATTAATCTCCGGCCCGGCGTCTACTATTGAGTAGCTGGTTATTGTCCCCAGTATAATCTCAAGTTTTACCGACAGACAATCCGGGGCGACGTTAATTCCGTATGAGCCCGGCTCTTCAACAACCAAAGGGTTTAAGACAATTTCATCTTTCTCTCTGACGATAGTCCTGCCCGTGGCAACTTCACCGTTTATGACCAACTCAACACCCTCACAGGGAGTTACGGTAAGAATTCCGCTGTCAGCATCCAGGTCTTTTACATACACTTTACCGCCTTTGACCCACACCCCGCCAGGTCCTAACACCTGGTTGTTATTGGCCGTACCAATATTTTCCGTCATAAAAACTCCTCGTTACCAAATGAATTGCAGTAATAGGATTATTTATTTATATTAATCGAGTTTTTTCCTAAATAGTTTAATATTTTCATTGATTCTACACAAAAAACAAAAGACCCTGCAAGAATGCAGGGTCTTTTATAAAAAATTGTTAAATATTTTTTATGCCAATGAATATTAATATTACACCCAGAATAACTGTCGCCATGCCGGACGGCGCGATTTTACCGGCCAGCCCGATTAATCCCAGGGTGGTAACGGTAAGCAGCACCATAGGTCCTACCACAGCCAGCAGCGCGTTAATTTTAAAAGCTGTTTCCACCCTGCCGTACATCAGCATCAGTATTGCCGCAGTAAATTCAATGGAAGCGGATAAAATTCTGAGTCCCGCCATGCCAAGAACAATTTTATCATGTATTAAAAACACGGTAACACCCCCGTGTACTGTCAATATTTAAAACTAATATGCGGAGATTTGTTAATAAATGACTGACAGATTATCCCTCGTTGATTATTTATAGTAACCCTTTGTTTTAAAATGAATATTTTAAAAATAATTCATGAGGCGTCTACCGCAGCAGCCGGAACGCCGGAAGGAGACCTTATATGAGTGAAAACACGTCGCGCAACCTGTGGTTGGAGGTAATTACCATGCCCCTGGGTGAAAGGTCAAACAAACCAAGAAATTACGGTTTGACTATGGTTATTGACAAAGGCCTGGGACTGAATGAAACAAAAGATTTGTTT
>JAQVLS010000105.1:1715-6123 GCA_028704035.1 Desulfotomaculaceae bacterium
GGGAGATTATATCGATTTTCTGAAACTTGGTTTCGGCACTTCAGCATTATACAACCAGGATTTGCTGGAAGAAAAAATAAACCTGGCCAAACGTTTCGGCGTTGAGGTTTATCCTGGCGGAACTTTTCTGGAAATTGCCATCATGCAGAACAAACTGAAGGAATTCATAAAAATGGCCGGGGTAATCGGCTACTCTGCCATCGAGGTTTCCGACGGCACGATCAGTTTTTCTCAGGAGGTGCGAGAACGGGCCATATCAATGGCTCTTGATGCAGGTTTTAAGGTCCTCACTGAGGTGGGCAAGAAAAACCTGCAGGACAAAGAAAAAATAGGTCATTATCTCAAACAGATTAAACACGATCTGGATTGCGGGGCTTACCGGGTGATTATTGAAGGCAGGGAATCAGGCAAAAACGCCGGATTTTATGATGAGCAGGGACGGTTTATCGAGGATGAGTGGGAACAGCTCCTTATCGCTGCCGGCGACCAGCGCCTGCTGATCTGGGAGGCGCCCCTGAAGCAGCAGCAACAGGATTTAATTCGCCGTTTTGGACCCAATGTCAACCTGGGCAATATTGCAGCAAATGAAGCGCTGGCCCTGGAGGCGCTACGGGTCGGCCTGCGCGGCGATACCCTGCGCCCGGTCTACATTAAGCATTTAAGTAGATAATTAATTTCACAGGGATTATTAAATATTTCAGATGCGGTAATTGCAGGTGCGGCTTTAGCCGCACATCTTGGGCGGGCTAAAGTCCGCCCTATAGCAATAAGGAGACACCCCTCCAGGCGCCATGGTAATAGTAACCAATAGCGGGGCATATATTATAAAACTAATTTTTTGCAAAGTAGGTAAACATTTTGCCGGGGGTAAATATACTGGTGGCGCTGCTGCTGATCGGCATCATCGCTCAATCTAACTTGATCGCGACGGCAGCCAGCATCCTTTTAATTGTAAAATATACCAACCTCAACTTTATCTATTCCCTACTGGACAGGCGGGGCCTGGAAATCGGCCTGCTTTTTCTGATGCTCATGATTATGGCGCCGCTGGCCAACGGTACTGTATCAACCGGAGATATCATGCATAACCTGGTTTCACTGCCTGGTATCCTGGCTGTCGCGGGCGGGGCCGGCGCGACTTATTTGAACGCCCGCGGCCTGACCCTGTTAAAAGCAGACCCGGAAATAGTATTCGGCATGTTGCTGGGGTCTATTTTCGGCATTGTCTTTTTACATGGCGTGCCCGTCGGGCCGTTGATGGCGGCGGGCATAACGGCTTTATTTATGCCGGCAATCCGTTTATTCAGGAGTTAAACCGGGCAGAATTGCTTCCAATTCATCCGGCAGGGACGCTGCAAATTCCATGTAAACACCTGTACGGGGATGTTTGAAGCCGATTACAGCGGCGTGAAGAAATTGCCCGGCCAGGTTAAAATGCGGCTTTGCCGGGCCATACTTAAGGTCACCCACCACCGGGTGACCGATAAAGGCCAGGTGTACCCTGATTTGATGGGTACGCCCGGTTTCTAGCTTCAGCCGTAGGTATGTGTAGCCGGCATAACGGCTTTGCACATGGTAATTTGTTATCGCATGCTTGGAGTTTTTGCAGACCACGGCCATTTTCTGCCTGTTTCTTGGATCACGCCCGATGGGAGCGTCTATAACGCCGGTTGTTTCCCTGACCTTCCCATGTACGAGCGCCAGGTAGATACGGGAAATGCGGCGATCTTTGAGTTGCCGGGCCAGGCTGACATGGGCGGCGTCGTTTTTTGCTACCATGAGCAGGCCGGATGTATCTTTGTCCAGACGGTGCACTATACCTGGGCGCAGCACCCCGTTGATGCCGGAAAGATCGCGGCAGTGGTAAAGCAGGGCGTTTACCACAGTACCGGAATAATTGCCGGCGGCCGGATGGACAACCATTCCCCTGGGCTTATTTATAACGATAACATCATGATCCTCATAGTATATATCAAGAGGGATTTTTTCCGCTCTGGCTTCCACCCCTACCGGCTCCGGGATCTCCAGCCTGACCCAATCCCCCTGCTTTACCTTGTAACCGGCCTTGACAATAACACCGTTTATTGAGGCCAGTCCCTCCCCGACCAGTTTCTGGATATGCGAACGGGTATAGTCCCCCGCTTCGCCGGCAAGGAAGACGTCCAGCCTTTTCCCCGTGTCACCCTCCCCAACCTGATAATAATTTACCGACAACACTAGTGTTCACTATCCTCGTCTGATTTTACACCGTCTTTCAACAGTTCCCAGGCCAACAGGCAGAACCCGATAAAGATTGCCGTGTCAGCCAGGTTAAACACCGGCCACACACGAAAGTCCAGAAAATCAATGACTTTGCCGAAGCGCAGCCGGTCCGTCAGGTTGCCCAGGGCGCCCCCCAAGACAAGAGCCAGGCCAATTCTTAATATCTTCTTTTCCGCCGGCATTTTCCTGTAAACTACCAGCGCACCGATTATAAGCAGCAGGCCTGTGGTAAAAAAAAGGACATTCTGGTTGGGCAGAATGCCAAAGGCAGCGCCCGGGTTCATTATATAGGTCAGATGAAAAACAGACGGCAGCACGGGAATTGATTCACCCTGGTACATTAACATCTGGACTGCCGCCTTAGTACCCTGGTCTACTAACAGAATCGACATAATTATAGAAAAGAACATTTGTTATCACCACAACCATTGTACCATATATTACCAATAGGGCCTACGAGGAATTATTCTTCCGGTATGTCCTGGATCCATTTTTTTATTTCGCTTTTGGAAGGGACCCTGCCGGATGATAAAAGCTTTCCCTCAACCACCAGCCCTGGTGTTCTCAAAATACTGAACTTTAAAATTTCTTCCATGTCCTCTACTATCTCAACCCTGATATCCCTGTCCAGGCCGGCGACAACGTCTGCGACACTCCTGGCCAGTGCCTTGCACCGCCGGCAACCCGAGCCGAGTATCTTAATTTCCATCAATTATTGCCACCTTTCATTACAGCCGCGCAGCGCGGGCATAAGGATTTGTGTTCTGCGTCCGCACCGACCTCTTCATGGTACATCCAGCAGCGTTCACATTTAACGCCGTCGGCGGGCCGGACCGAAATAAGCAGTCCGGGGACGGTATCATTTTCCTTCGCTCCGGCGGGGGCATCTGCCGTTGCAGCCAGGGTAACCCCCGAAACAATGAAGAGGACAGGCAGGTCGCCGGCCAGCGGTTCCAGGAAACTGCGCAGTCCTTTATCCAGGTACAATTCAACCGCAGCCTCCAAAGAATTGCCGATGGCCTTATCCCGGCGGGCCGATTCCAGTGCTTTGGTCACTTCGCTCCGTACAGCCAGTAGCCGTTCCCATTTTTCCTCCAGCTCAACATCTATATAATCTTCCACCACCTCCGGCATCCCGGCCAGCTGAACACTGACCGGTCCGGCCTCGGCGCCGGGCATATGGCGCCAGATTTCCTCGGTTGTAAATGTAAGAACCGGCGCCAGCAGGCGTACCAGCACTGACAGTACTTCATACATAACTGTCTGTGCGGCCCGGCGCTCTGTTGAGGCAGCGGGCATGGTATAAAGCCGGTCTTTAATGATATCCAGGTAAAGAGAACTCATATCTATGGTGCAGAAGCTGTGGATGGCGTGATAAACTACATGGTATTCATAATCCCGGTATCCTCTGGTCACCTTTTGGATTAGTTTCTGAAGGCGGAGCAAAGCCCAGCGGTCTATTTCCAACAGCTGGTTATAATTAATTCTATCTTCGACCAAGTCAAAATCATAAAGGTTGCCAAGCAGGAAGCGGCAGGTGTTTCTAATTTTACGGTAAGCCTCAGTGAGCTGTTTTAAAATAGCGGGTGAGGCGGCCAGGTCGCTGCGGTAGTCGGCGGAACTGACCCAGAGGCGCAGTATGTCGGCGCCCATCTGCTTGATCACCTTGGCCGGATCCACTACGTTGCCCAGTGACTTTGACTGCTTGCGGCCATGTTCGTCAACGACAAAACCGTGTGTCAGCACCGCCCGGTAAGGAGCCTGGCCGGATACCGCTACCGAGGTGGAAAGAGATGAGTTAAACCAGCCCCGGTGTTGGTCGCTTCCTTCCAGGTAAAGATCGGCCGGCCGGCACAGGTCCGGCCAGACAGATGGTTCGTCCAGCACCCCAAAGTGACTAGTGCCGGAATCAAACCAGACATCCATAATATCCGTCTCTTTGGTAAACCCGCTGCAGCCGCACCCGCATTTTATACCCTGCGGCAGCAGGTCTGCGGCGGACCTGGCAAACCAGACATCAGAACCATTCTGTCTGAACAGGCCCTGCAGGTGCTTGATGGTCTTGTCATTTATTAATTCTTTCCCGCAATCCTGACAATAAAATATGGGTATGGGCACCCCCCAGCTGCGCTGGCGGGAAATACAC
>JAQVLS010000106.1 GCA_028704035.1 Desulfotomaculaceae bacterium
TCTGCTTTTAAAGCGGTACTTAAGGAGGGTAACTAGCAGTGCTGGAAAGATTAGCCAGCCTTGAAGAAAAATATGAAGATCTGGGGAATTTGATCGGAGATCCGGAAGTGATAGCAGACCTGGCCCGCTGGCAGCAGTACGTCAAGGCCCATGCTGATTTGACTGACCTGGTGACCGTATATCGTGAATTCAAGAGAGTTACCAGGGAAATCCAGGAGGCCAAGACTCTTCTAAACGAAGAAGACGACAGCGAGTTTTGTGAAATGGCCCAGACGGAGCTTGACGAGCTTGCCGTAAAAAAAGACACCCTAGAGCAGCGCCTCAAAGTGCTGCTGCTGCCTCAGGATCCCAACGACAAAAAGAATGTCATTCTGGAGATACGCGCCGGCACGGGCGGTGAAGAGGCCGCTCTTTTTGCGGCGGACCTGTTCCGCATGTATTCCCGTTACGCCGAGCGGCAGGGGTGGAAGAGCGAGGTGTTAAACGCCAACTACACGGATATTGGCGGTTTCAAAGAATTGATCTTCCTTATTCAGGGCCAGGGGGCGTACAGCCGTTTAAAGTTTGAAAGCGGCGTTCACCGGGTGCAGCGCATTCCCTCCACCGAGTCCGGGGGGCGTATTCACACTTCCGCCGCCACGGTGGCGGTGATGCCTGAAGCGGAAGAGGTAGACCTTGAAATTGATCCCAATGATTTAAGAATAGATGTGTTCTGCGCCTCCGGACATGGCGGCCAGTCAGTAAACACAACTCAGTCTGCTGTGCGAATTACCCATATCCCGTCGGGGATAGTAGTTTCCATGCAGGATGAAAAATCGCAGCACAAAAACAAGGACAAGGCTATGAAAGTTTTAAGGGCCCGTCTTTTTGACCGCATGCAGGCAGAACAGCAGCAAAAAGTGGCCAGCACTAGAAAGTCTATGGTTGGATCCGGCGACCGCAGCGAGCGAATCAGGACTTATAACTTTCCTCAGAACAGGGTTACCGACCACCGTATTGGCCTTACGCTGCACCGGCTGGACGGGGTGCTGGAAGGGGATCTTGAAGAGACCATCGACACTCTGATCACCACCGATCAGGCGGAGCGGCTTAAACAGATTGATTAAAATGGCTGCAGACTTTGCCGGACGCCGGCGGCGCTTCTAGAAGACCCTCGCCGCCGTGCTTGTTAGGGTGTGCGAGGTGAAAAGACATAACTTTAACAATCAAAGGTGCAATTAAAAAAGCGAGGGAAAAATTTAATGACCGGGGCATAGATTCAGCCGCCCTGGACGCCGAGGTGCTCCTTGCACATGTCACCGGACTGGAAAGGGCCGCTCTTTACCGTGAGTGGGACCGGCCTCTGGGAGACGAACAGACTGCCCAATATAATATTCTGACCGGCAGGAGACTCTCCGGTGAACCGGTGGCCTACATCACCGGCCACAAGGAATTTATGGGCCTCGATTTTTATGTCGACAGCGCTGTCTTAATACCCCGGCCGGAAACCGAGTTGCTGGTGGAGCACGCCCTGCAAGTAATGCCGCCGTTTCCGACGCTGATAGATGTCGGGACCGGCAGCGGGGTTGTTGCCGTGAGCCTGGCTTATTACAACAAGGAGGCTTTGTTGTACGCCACCGATTGCTCCACTGCTGTCCTGGCGGTGGCCAGGCGCAATTGTATCAGGCACGGTGTGAATGACAGAGTATTACTGTATCCGGGTGACCTTCTGCAGCCGCTGTCCGGTTGTCCGGCAGCGGGCGGGGTTGATTTGATTGCCGCCAACCTGCCTTATATTGCAGAAAGCGACCTCTCCGGACTGCCTGGGGAGGTCAGAATGTTTGAGCCCCGTTCTGCTCTTGCCGGAGGAGCAGACGGGTTGGAGCATTACCGCCGGCTTGTACCGCAAGCTGCGGCCTTCTTAAAAAAGGACGGCCACCTGCTGATAGAAATAGGTTATGATCAAGGTCGCCACGCTCTGACGCTGTTTGCCCCGCAGCTCTGGGAAGCGCAGGTATGGCCGGACCTGGCCGGTTTGGACAGGCTGGTTGTAGCAAGATTTAAGGGCATGGGGACATAAAGGAACGGAGACACACCTTTATTTGGGGTCAGACTTTGATGCCGGGGTATGTCCCCGATTGGAATGGCCGGCTAAGGCCCGCCCTACAACCGAACGCGTCAGGAGAACCGTCCCTGGAGTTCCCTTGACACGAAACGGGATTTTAAATGCGAGGTTACCGTTATGTCTGCAGACCATATAAATACACGTTACATAAAAGTTGACCAAAACAATCCGGAAGCGGACGCCATAGCTGCAGCCGGGCTGATTCTGCGCCAAGGGGGCCTGGTGGCTTTCCCTACAGAAACAGTATATGGTCTGGGGGCTGACGCTGCAAACGCACGGGCAGTCGCCAGGATTTTTGAGGCGAAGGGGCGACCGCCGGACAACCCGATTATTGTGCATGTCGCATCCCGCAGCCAATTAAGCGCACTTGTGGCAAGCGTTCCCCCTGAGGCGGAAATTCTTATGGACGCTTTTTGGCCCGGTCCCCTAACTATTATCCTGCCCGCAGGCAGAGGTGTGCCGAAAGCAGTCACAGCCGGACTTGCCACTGTGGCGGTGCGCATGCCCGATCACCCGGTCGCGCTGGCATTAATAAAAGCAACTGGTGTGCCTGTGGCGGCGCCCAGCGCCAACCTGTCCGGAAAACCGAGTCCCACACATGCGGCACACGTTTTACAGGATCTTAACGGCCGCATCGAAGCCGTCCTGGACGGGGGACCGGCCGGGGTCGGAGTTGAATCAACGGTTCTTGATTTGACCGCAGAGGCGCCGATTATTCTAAGGCCGGGAAGGATAACCCCGGAGAAATTGAGCGCCTGCCTCGGCAGGGTAATTATAGATAATGATGTTATAACGGGCTGTTACGATGGAGAAAGCCCGCGTTCACCGGGCATGAAATATACGCACTACGCGCCCCACGCCCCGCTCCTGCTGGTGACTGGAAACCAGCAGGCTGTGGCGTTGAAGATTCGTCAGCTGGCCCGTGCGGAAAAGAGCTGCGGCAGGCGGGTAGGTATTCTTACGTACTCCGACAGCAGCGATTTTTCCGCTGCGGGAGAGGTAGTTGTTGTCGGCCGCAGAGAGAGGCCCGAAACCGTTGCTGCAGGATTATACTCCGCTTTGCGCCGTTTCAACGAGTTGGATGTGGATGTTATTCTGGCGGAAGGCCTCGGGGAAAAAGGTGTGGGATTGGCAGTGATGAACCGTCTCAAGAAAGCTGCAGGAGGGCGTATTATACAAGCATAATTTGTATCGCTAGCAGATAATAGATATATAAAGGGATATACTTCTCCGGATTCCTGCAGGAGGGGCCATGAGTTTTTTTACATTAATAATATTGGCGGTGGCCCTTGGCGCCGACGCCTTTTCTCTGTGTCTGGGTATCGGTATGGCTGGGGTAAACCGCAAGCAAATATTGATCATCAGCATTACCGTGCTTATATTTCATATCTTTATGCCGCTGGCAGGATGGTATACAGGAGAACTGGCAGGCGCCCTGCTTGGCCGGGCCGCGTCTCTTATCGGGGCTGCCCTGCTTATCTATCTTGGTTGCCGGATGATATGGGATAGCAGCAGGCGGAAGGGACGGGAAACCGGGATAAGAATTTATAATTTTAATGCCTGGGGCCTGGCTTTACTGGGAGCGAGTGTAAGCATGGACGCGCTGAGCGTGGGCTTTACCCTTGGCGCGCAGCAGGTCGATCTTCTGCGGACGGCCGCCACCATAGGTCTCGTCGCGGGGATTATGACTGCCGCCGGCCTGGCCTGCGGTCGGTTCATGAGCAGTCTGGTTGGTGAAAGGGCCCAGTTTTTGGGCGGGGTGATACTTATTACTGTAGGAATAAAACTCATTTTTTAAAACATTGAAAGAATATAGATTTTTTGCGGCATATAAACATAAAGGTTTTTTAAAAAATCCTGTTAATCTTGTGGATATAAAGGGGGTTATCAGCATAAAAATACTTTTTGTCTGCACTGGAAACACCTGCCGCAGCTGCATGGCGGAAGCCCTGGCAGGTAGGCTGCTGGAGGACAAGTTCGGCACAGGCGGTAATATTAAGGTGTCTTCCGCCGGCCTGGCGGCAGCACCGGAAGAACCCGCCTCTCCCTTTGCCATAGAGGCCGTGGCCTGGAAGGGGATTGATATGAGCGATCACCGGTCAACCATGCTGACAGCGAAAAAAATGCGTGAGGCGGATTTGATTTTAACTATGACCCGGGGACACCGTGAGCAGGTAAATAGTTTTTATTCCGGACATGAGGAGCGGGTTTTTACCCTGGCTGATTTTGCCGGGCACGGGGGCGATGTGCCGGATCCGCTGGGACAAACCCTGGAAACATACCGCGAGTGCGCCCGCAAGCTGGAAGAGATGATCATACGCGCGCTTGCCAAGCTTGACTGAAATTGATAAATCTTACTCAATAGCGAAATGGGGACGGGCCTTGCCATCGGGGAATGATCCGATTGGAGGGGTCGGGGGAGCTCCCCATATACGACTGGAGAACTGTCGCCTTACCCGAAACGTGTCTAGAGCGTGTCAAGAGAACCGTACCCCAGACACGGTCAGAGGTAAAGGTATATTACCGGGTTGAAATTAAAGGGAAGATTGTATTTCTTGTAGAATCCTGTTAGTATACCTATATTACAAAGATGCTAGCCTAAAACCCACGTAACAACATACCAGACTGCGGGAAAGAAGGTTCTAACCAAAGATGAAGGTTGCTTTAGCAGGCGATCACGGTGGCTTCAAACTAAAAGAGCAGGTCGCCAATTTCCTCAAGGAATGGGGAGTAGACTACACTGATTTTGGCCCATTTTCCGAAGAACCGGTCGACTACCCGGATATCGCCCAGCAAGTGGCGGAAACTGTGCAAAGCGGTGATTATGAACGGGGCGTGATCTGCTGCGGCACCGGTATTGGCGTGGCCATAACCGCGAACAAGGTGCCCGGCATCAGGGCGTCCCAGTGCCACGACACTTTTTCAGCCAGGGCGGCCAGGGAACATAATAACGCTAACGTCCTCACCATGGGCCAGCGCGTCATTGGGTTCGGCCTGGCCAAGGATATTGTCAAGGTCTGGCTGGAAGCGGAGTTTCAGGGAGGCCGCCATGCCCGCCGGGTAGATAAAATTGGTCTCATAGAGCAAAAATATAATCGTTGCAGCCGGTAGCGGGCACTGCCGGCCGGGGGAGGATCTTTTATGAAATTAATGCGGTTTCTGGCGGAGGTTGACCCGGAAATAAGCCATGCCATCGAGCTTGAAACCAGGCGTCAGCAGCAGACTTTGGAATTAATCGCTTCCGAAAACGTGGCCAGCCGGGCGGTACTGGAGTCGCAAGGTTCAGTTTTGACCAACAAGTATGCCGAAGGATACCCGGGCCGCCGCTATTACGGGGGCTGCGAGTTTGTCGACATAGTGGAAAGCCTGGCCATATCAAGGGCTAAAGAATTGTTCGGCGCCGACTACGCCAACGTGCAGCCACACTCAGGCGCGCAGGCCAACACTGCTGTCTATTTTGCCTTGCTTCAGCCCGGAGATACAATTCTGGGTATGGACCTGGCCCACGGAGGACACCTTACTCACGGCAGCCCAATTAATATTTCCGGAAAATATTTTAATACCGCTTTCTATGGTGTAGATAAGGAAACCGGCCGGATTAATTATGAAAAACTTTTTGCAGCAGCAATGGAAAACCAGCCAAAATTGATCATCGGGGGAGCCAGCGCTTACCCACGCGAAATAGATTTTTACAAGATGAAGGAAATAGCAGAAGAGGTAGGCGCGTATTTATTGGTGGACATGGCCCACATTGCCGGGTTGGTCGCGGCGGGACTGCATATGAGCCCGGTGCCCCACGCGGATGTGGTTACCACCACCACCCACAAGACCCTGCGGGGACCGCGGGGTGGCCTGGTGTTGAGCAAATATGGCGACAAGTACGGTGTAAAACTCAACAGGGCTGTTTTCCCCGGCATCCAGGGGGGGCCGCTGATGCACGTTATAGCGGCGAAAGCGGTTGCCCTGAAGGAGGCGCTGGAGCCCGGTTTCAAAGAATATCAGCAACAAATTGTGAACAA
>JAQVLS010000107.1 GCA_028704035.1 Desulfotomaculaceae bacterium
GAGTCAGGGTAATCGCCGCCGTCAGTGTCGTCTTGCCGTGGTCTACGTGACCGATGGTCCCAATGTTAATGTGTGGTTTGGTCCGCTCAAATTTCTGTTTTGCCATTTGGTTCTTCCTCCTTAAAATAGTTAAACCTGCTGTGCAACTATTTATATATTTAAGATTATTTCCACATTTCGTCAAATGATACAAAACAGTGGAAAGTGGTGAAATAATTCTATGTACCGGGTAAAAATCCTTCCTGACTAATAAAAGTTTCATGCCGCCGGGTGTCAGGGTTTCTTTCAACCGATCGGCACGGCAAACATACGGGCAAACATAATTAAAAACCGGTGTAATTAATCACCGGTTTTTGACTGCATGGTAGCGGCGCAGGGACTTGAACCCCGGACACCACGGGTATGAACCGTGTGCTCTGACCAGCTGAGCTACGCCGCCTTATCGGATGTCGGATGCCGGAAGTCGAATTTATAGATGGAAATCTCCTTTGACGATTTTCTCTTAATCCGACTTCCGATTTCTGACATCAGACTTCTGAATTTGGAGCCACTAACCGGAATTGAACCGGTGACCTCATCCTTACCAAGGATGCGCTCTACCTACTGAGCTATAGCGGCAGATCAGCACATTGGACACAAAGCCAATAAAGCCTCGTTTAATAGTTTAGCACATGTTAAATTGCCTTGTCAATTTTGTTTTACTGTCACAGCAATAAAAAAAAGCAACCGGCAACCAGGAAATAAAAAACGCCTTTACAGGCGCTTCAATTTGTTTGGTTGCGGGGAGGGGATTTGAACCCCTGACCTTCGGGTTATGAGCCCGACGAGCTACCAGCTGCTCTACCCCGCGATGTCGGCATTTTCTATTATACCACAGAAGCAGTCCCAATATCAAACATTTTCGGTATCTAATTATTGGTTTGGTGGAGGGGGCTGGATTCGAACCAGCGAAGTCGTCGACGGCAGATTTACAGTCTGCTCCCTTTAACCACTCGGGAACCCCTCCATATCTGATGTCGCTCGTCGGAAGCCGGAGGTCTGACCTTTGTTGAAATCCGCTGAAAGCGAATTCCTCCTTATTCCAACTTCTGACTTCTGATATCTAAACTCCGATTTGGAGCCGGCGATGGGACTCGAACCCGCAACCTGCTGATTACAAGTCAGCTGCTCTGCCAATTGAGCTACGCCGGCAGTGACACAATAAAGATTATAAGTGAAAACATTATACATGTCAAGCATTAAAAAAGACTCTTAACCTAATTATTGCTGCCGGTTAAAAATCCCTTTAAATCACATTGCGTTGCAAATTACAACTTTATACCGTCAATTGATTAACCAGTCAGGTTTCAGGTTTCCCTTTTCTCCAGGTATCTTTCCAGCTTGCGCTTCACCCTTTGCAGGGCGTTGTCGACAGACTTGACGTGACGCTTCAGGTCTTCAGCTATCTCCTGGTATGACTTCCCTTCCAGGTAAGACATCAACACTTTCCATTCCAACGAGCTCAGAATTTCACCCATTTTCTCTTCTATGTCATCAAATTCTTCTCTTGAAATAACCAATTCCTCGGGGTCGGTAATCTTTGAGCCCGAGATAACATCGAGCAAGGTCCGGTCTGAATCTTCATCATAGATCGGCTTGCTAAGAGAAACATAAGAATTAAGAGGAATATGTTTTTGTCTGGTAGCCGTCTTGATCGCGGTAATAATCTGCCTGGTGATACATAATTCGGCAAACGCCCGGAACGAGGATAACTTGTCCATGCGGAAGTCACGAATAGCCTTATATAACCCAATCATGCCTTCCTGGATAATGTCTTCCCGATCTGCTCCGATTAAAAAGTAGGAGCGTGCTTTAGCCCTAACAAAGTTCCTGTATTTATTAATCAGATACTCCAGGGCGTAGTCATCACCCTCACGCGCAAATTCCACTATTTCTTCATCAACTAACATCTGATACCCGATAGGAATTTCCCTTTGGGCTTGAAGACTCACATTATCCCCTCACTCTTTCTATCTTTCCTTCAGGAAAAACAAAAAACCTTTCCTTTTTTCAATTCTAAGTCCTGGCAAAATCCACAAACTCTTCTTTTTAAGGTAAGGCATATTAAAGGCTGCCTGTAAGTTTCCACACTTATTATAACGAAGGGGTGATAGCTCGTCAAGGTCAAAATGAGTGGGTCCCGGCAAAGTCTATTTTTTTTGTCGACGCAGTCTTTCTAATTCAGACCTGATCCGATCAAGAAGAAAATTCTCCAGGTAGCTGTCCGCAGGGACACTGTTTACATAATGCTTCTCGCTTTCCTGATTGATCCTGTTTACCTCAAGCAATAGCTCGCCTGGCGTCAGGCGGTACGCGCCCCGGCCAAAGACAATGCCCTGTTCGGCACAGTCAGAAGTAGCCACGAAGACAATTCCTTCTTTTAACAATCTCCCTACCAGGCTTTCTATATAAGCATCAGCCGTTTCACCCTGCTGGGTATATATAACCTCGACCGAATCAATTGTTTCTATTCTTTCAAATGAGTTTTTTACCTGGTGAGCATCGAAAACTACGTATATTTTTTTTCCGGACAGGCGAGAGTAATTGGCAAGTTTAGAGACCAGCTTAAACCTGGCATGTTCCAGGCCGTAATCTTTTAACTTTTCAAGCTCCGGCCAGGCGTAAATAATGTTGTAGCCGTCAACTACGAGATACTCCTTCATCAACAAAAGCCTTTCTTCTCTGCCTAAGCACTTCATAGACCAGCAGGGCAGCAGCAACCGAGGCGTTAAGGGAATTCACCCGCCCTAACATGGGCAGGCGCACCAGGCTGTCACAGCGTTCTTTAACCAGGCGCCCCAGACCTTTGCCTTCACTGCCGATAACCAACCCTAAAGGACCGCCGAGACTGGTCTCCCAATAGAGGTCCTTGCCGTCAGCTTCAGCGCCTACAATCCAGAGACCTTTTTTTTTGAGCTGCTCTATGGCCTGCGGCAGATTGGTCACTCTGGCCACTTTTACGTATTCTATGGCGCCTGCAGATGATTTGGCCACGGTAGGGGTCAGAGGCGCCGAGCGGCGGCGGGGGATAACCACTCCATGCACACCTGCGGCATCGGCCGTGCGCAGAATCGCACCCAGGTTATGCGGATCGCTGATTTCATCCAGTATGATCAGAAATGGTTCCTCACCTGAGTTGATCCCGGCCAGGATATCATCAATATCCACGTACTCTTTGGCAGCTATAAAAGCCACGATACCCTGATGAGCGATACCGGACGCAAACTTTTCCAGACGACGGCGGTCCACTTTCTGCACAGAGATTTTTCTGTCCCTGGCTGTTGTGAATATTTCCTGCAGAGGACCGGTTAAAACACCCTCCGCAATCATGATCTTGTTGATCGGCCGGCCCGATCGCAGTGCTTCTTTGACGGGATTGCGACCGGCAATAATGTCGTCCAGGATGGCACTCTCCTTTTTTTATATGTTTTTAAATTTTTCCCTGACCTCGTTTATCTTGCCGCAGCTCATTTTCCCTTCCGGGCAGGAACCTTTCAGGCATCCCGGGCCGGCTTCCCCGAACAATATTGGCGCCGCCTCTCTAACCAGGCGGAGCATCTCTGCGGCCAGCGCCCGGATCTCCCACTGGGCCCGGTTGCAGCAGCGCAGGTTGAAAAAATGGAGCAGTTCCCGGGCGTTCATAGTAACCATCATCTTTGTTTCCGCCGCGTTAGGCAGGATAAACCGGGCGTCCTCGTTTGTGGATTTCCCGCTGCTCCCGAGCTTTTCCACCCAACCGTCATACCATTCCTGGATTTGGCCCATCTGGGCTTCGAATTCCTTCACAGCCTCAGGCCCCAATGCTGTGATGCGCGGCGGAATGATATAGCCGAATACTTCTTCTTCCTTTGCCCCACTAGCTTCAGACACGTAGCGCTGGGATTTGACGCTGAAACTGGCGATGCGGTGCCTGGTTATTTGGGCCAGCAGGCTGCGGGAGACTCCTTCAATGCCAAAGGTGAAACTGGCGTGCTCGATCGGGGAAAAGTGGCCGAATTCCATTAGCCTTTCCAGGAAAGCATCCTGGCTGCCGGCTTCAATACCATGCTTCAGGTCCTCAATCCCCGCTGCGGAGTAACAGAGCTTGGCCCCCATGGCCACAGCCTCCTGGGGATTTGGCGTATATCTTAAAAGGTTAACCCTTAGCTTTTTAGCTCCCATACCAACACCTCTAACAAATTAGGTCACAGGATTTACAGGATTATTAAGATTTACAAGATTTATTATATAGTAATTCTTTTAAACTGCTTATCTAAGAGTTAAGCATATATCTATAGAAAATCAATCCCGTTAATCTTGTTTTAATCTAGTTAGCCCTGTGAAATTATTTATTCTTACTCATCATTTATCGCTTCCAGAGCTGCTGCCATAATTTCACTAAGCCGGTCGTCGTCGCCCTTTAAATACAGGTAGCCGATTAAACACTCCAGCGCGGTGCTGCGCCGGTACTCGATCATCCCCGCGCTGCGCGGGGTGTGGGGCGACCGGGCGTTACGGCCGCGCCGCACTATTGCCGCCTCATCCTCGGTAAACATCCCTTCCAGGGCGTGCAGCGCTTTGGCCTGGGCACCGGCATTAACATATTTTACTGTTTCACTGTGCAGCTTGTTGACCTTAACCAGCCCGGTGCCGATCAGGCGCTCCCGTACCGCCAGCTCATACACGGCATCTCCGGCATAAGCCAGCACCAGCACGGGCAGGTCTTCCGGCCGTGCAATATTATTGTTTTTAAAATTCAAATACAATCCTACACCTGCTTTTTCCAACGGACTCCCTGTGGTGTGTCTTCCAGGACAATACCCAGTTCCTTCAACCCGTCCCTGATCCGATCAGCGGTTCCCCAATCCTTTTTCTTGCGGGATTCCTGCCGCACTTCTATGATCAGACCGATCAACCCCTCGGCCAGGTCCGAGCCATTTTCAGCAGTACTTTCAAGTAGTATCGTCCTGTTGCTGTCAACCTTAAAAACACCCAGCACTTCATTGAATATGGCAAACAAATCCATCGCTTTTTGGAGAACTGCCCTGTCAGCTTCCGACACTGTCTCGCCAAGGCGCCGCACCGCTGTATTAACTTCTCTAGCCAGATCAAAATTAATGCCAATGGCCAGTGCTGTATTAAAATCATCATCCATAGCTGCTTCAAATGAGTCCTTAAGTTCATCCAGGCGCATCTCAAATGTTTGATTCTTATTTATAACCGTACCAGCTTTTAAATCATTTGTGTTCTCCTGGCGGGTTTTTGCTAAAGCTTCAGCCAGGAGGCGGACACTGGTCTTAATTCTCTCTAGTCCGCGACCGGCGTCAGCCAGCTTTTCATCATCAAAATCCAGCGGGCTGCGGTAGTGAGTGGATAGAAGGAAGAACCGCACGATCTCCGGGGAAAACCTGGTCAGGATATCCCGCACCAGGAAAAAGTTGCCCCGTGATTTAGACATTTTTTCCTCGTTCACGGTGATAAATCCGTTATGTGCCCAGTAGCGGACAAACGGTTCGCCGGTAGCAGCTTCGCTCTGAGCAATTTCATTCTCATGGTGCGGGAAGACCAGGTCGAACCCGCCGCCGTGGATATCAAAATTTATGCCTAGATATTTCAGCGACATGGCCGAACACTCAATGTGCCAGCCAGGCCGGCCGGAACCCCAGGGACTGTCCCAATGAGGCTCTCCTGGTTTTGCCGCTTTCCAGAGGACAAAGTCCAGAGGATCACGTTTTCTGGTATCTATCTCTACCCGGGCACCGGCCTGCATATCATCGAGGGTGCGCCCGGAGAGTTTTCCGTAACCGGCAAATTTTCTTACTTCAAAATAAACATCCCCGTCCACAATATACGCGGAGCCGTTATCCACAAGCTTTTCTACCAGGCTGACAATCTCGTCAATATGTTCCGTAACCAGGGGATGCATATCCGCGCGGCGGACATTCAGGACATCGGCGTCTTTAAAGTACTCCTGAATATAGCTGCGGGACAGCTCAAGCGGATCACGTTTCTCTTCAATAGCCCGGTTGATAATCTTATCATCTATATCCGTGAAATTTTGGATATAAAGGACC
>JAQVLS010000108.1 GCA_028704035.1 Desulfotomaculaceae bacterium
TAAAAACTGCGAAGGAACGGACATTTTTTAAAACCTCCTTTATAATTTTTATTAACCCATGGCAGGGCAGGGTATCATTATTACCTGGCCGACATTCAATACATCCGGGTTCGTGATCTGCGGGTTAATGTCCAGGATCATCTGGACGGTAACCCGGTGGGCTGCAGCAATTTTAGAAAGAGTATCACCGGCCTTGACTGTATAAGGCGTCGGCGGGCAGGGTGTGACGGTGGGTTCCACGGTCGGCGGCGCCTCAACCGGCGTGTAAACCATGGGCTGGGACAATTCCCAAACTGCGGCGGCAACCCGCAGTACCACTTCCGTATGCAGGTCCGTGCCGTCCTGGTCCACATTGACATATTCCGGATCAATTCTTACCTTAACCCTCATGTCTGATTCCGCGCCTTTTACTACCACAAAGGTGCGAAAACTCAGGCGCTGGTGCATGGCGTGGACAGCCTGGTTGGGCTTCGCGCTGACATAGACTATCTCCACGTCGACGTAACCTCTGATTAATACTTTTCCGCTGAGAATATTGGTATCAGTAACTTCTGTCTTATCCACCCTGGCATTCAGGACTTCCTCAATATCCGGCTTCTCTCTGGGAATCTCCGTAGTTTCACGCAAGATCACCTGGGTGTCCCCGAAGCCAATTTCCTGCTCGACTTTGAGCCGAATTCTCTCATAGCCTTCTTCGTTTTCCAGTTCAGTCGGGACATCTCGCAAGGTCCTTGTTTCGGTAACAAATACTGTAAGCTGAATAATTACATCGGCGAACAGGGCCGGGTCCTTAATCAGCCCCACATCAGCGCTTTCTACCACCGCACGCACCTGGACATTCATGCCCGGCTCAGCATCAGGCACTTCCACAAAGTCGCTGAATCTAATCGTGTGATGAAGGCTATGCACTGATTGAGTCGGTTTCATGGCTACGTACATAACCTGAAGCCTGACTTCACCATCCACAATAACCTTGTTGGCAATTATCTTTTTGTTGGTAATGACTACTTTGGCTTCAGTATTCAGGATTTTTTCCGCATCAGGCTTCTCTTCCGGCACATCAAATTGATCGCTGACAATGATCTGCTTGGTTGCTTTTACGCCGATCAGGTGCTCAACTGTGATGTCCTGCTCTTCCAGGGCTTTGTTGCCTTCCGGGGTCTCAGTAAGTATTTCGATCTCGTCTATATCAGTAACCTTGGCAAAAACACTGAGCACTGACGCAACAATAAACTTACGAGGGTCTCTGGAACTCCGTGTCAGGTTCACATCTTCTACTGTAAACTCGACATCAACTTCATCCCCTGGCCTGGCGCCCGGCACGTCTAAAAAGGTAGTAAAATTTATGCTATCATGAAAAAAATTGACAGATTGATCCGGTTTAAAGGCAATGTAAGTAACCTGTACGTTCAAGGTCCCGTTTACAATAACCTTATCAGGAACGATGGTGACGTCTCTGACCTTTGCCTTTGCTTCTCTTGACAGGATTTTATCTACGTCCGGTTTGGCTTCCGGCACTTCAATCTGTCCCTTGACTACGGTCTGGACTCTATTTTCACCCTGAACCAGATAGACTTTTAGCCGTTCGGTTTCAGCCATATTAATCCTCCTTTCAAAACTTTTCTATACTAATATATGAGTGTGATACGAAAAAGTACCAAAAAGTGTAGCCAATAGCTTAAAAAACAAAAAAAGAGGCCTAAGCCTCTTCCTTTTATTGCTATTTATCCTTTTAATGTCACATTTTCTTGTTTCTTTGTTCTGCTATGTGTTTATTATAGTAAATATCTGATTTATCCAATATCTTAAATCATATTTCCTTAGCCGGTAAACATCTGAACAAACGCCTTGCCGTAAGGACCGCCGCTGACAACGCCAATCCCCACCCTGGTATAGTTGGCATTAAGAATGTTGGCCCGGTGACCTGAAGAATTCATTAAACTGGTATGCGCGCTCTGCACGGTGGGAGCGCCGGCCAGGTTCTCCCCGGCGTAGCTGTACTGCACTCCGTATGTCTTCATCATATCAAATGGCGAACCATAAATGGGCGAGGTGTGGCCGAAATATCCCCTGTCAATCATATCCTGCGCTTTCAGCCTGGCCACTTTGACCAGGGTCATGTCTGCCTGCAGGGGGCGCAATCCCGCTTTGTAGCGTTCCTGGTTGACCAGGTTGAACATGGCCTGCTCGTCCGCGTTCAGGCCGCTGGTGTCTGGCGCAGGCTCAGGTGTCTGTGGCTGTGTAGGCTCCTGCGGTGGGCTTGGTTCCTGCGGCTGTGCAGGCTCTTGCAGTGGGCTTGGTTCCTGCGGCTGTGCAGGCTCTTGCGGTGGGCTTGGTTCCTGCGGCTGTGCAGGCTCTTGCGGTGGGCTTGGTTCCTGCGGCTGTGCAGGCTCTTGCGGTGGGCTTGGCTCCTGCGGCTGTGCAGGCTCTTGCGGTGAGCTTGGCTTTGTTGAAATTGGTTTGATAAACATCTGAACAAACGCCTTGCCGTAAGGACCGCCGCTGACAACACCAATCCCCACCCTGGTATAGTTGGCATTAAGAATGTTGGCCCGGTGACCTGAAGAATTCATTAAACTGGTATGCGCGCCCTGCACGGTGGGAGCGCCGGCCAGGTTCTCCCCGGCGTAGCTGTACTGCACCCCGTATGTCTTCATCATATCAAATGGCGAACCATAAATGGGCGAGGTGTGGCTGAAATATCCCCTGTCAATCATATCCTGCGCTTTCAGCCTGGCCACTTTGACCAGGGTTATATCAATTTCCAGAGGTTTTAACCCTGCTTTGGCGCGCTCCTGGTTGACTAGGTCGAACATAGCCTGTTCGTCTGCGTTCAAGCCGGCGGCCGTTTGAGACGGCGCAGTAGGCGCCTGGGACACAGTAGTTGTTTTTTGGCCGCCTGTGAACATTTGCACTACTACCTTGTAGTAACCCTGCGTTATAATACCGACACCAATGCGGTCAAAATTTGTGCTGAGCATGTTTGCCCGGTGACCGCCGGCAAACATTAACGCGTTATACGCTGAACTTACCGACGAAGCCTTGACCAGATTTTCTCCCGCATAGCGGTATTGAATTCCCGCTTTGCTCATCATATCAAACGCAGATCCGTATGTAGGCGAGATGTTGTTGAAATAGCTGTTTGCAGCCATATCCTGGGCTTTAATTTTGGCTAGGCCGGAGAGTGTGGCATCACACGTAAGGGCCGGCAACCCGGCAGCATTACGGGCCTGGTTAACAAGGTTCACCATCTGCTGTTCATCTGCATTGAGAACAGCTGCCGACGCGCCGGCCGGCGTAATTACTGTCATGGATAGCAAAAACACAAATAGGAACAGGGAGGCAGTTAAAACTGACGGTATCCACTTCGCATGGAATCTCATATTATTTCCCCTTTCTTTTGAGCTTCCGGAGTTGGCTGACGGGTTCGGTAAAAAATAACCCTACCATTTCAGAGGTCGGTCGTCGGAAAATCGGGTTTTTGCCAAAATTCGGCTTTACCGAATTTCTTCATAACCTGACTTCAGACTTCGGGCTTCTAACCTATGAAATGGATTCACCTCTTGAATTGGGTCCTCTGTACCTAATTTTTAGGATTCGGCCTTGCTATGAGTATGGCAACAGATATCATGGAAGCCAAAAACCAAAAGGCCTGTACAAAGGAAAAAATTGTACAGGCCCAATATACAAGAAAATACCGCCTGGTGGCAAAGCCGGTATTTTAAGTATATCAAGCATAATGTTAGCAGGGTTGGCAAACTACAACGATATATTTATTATTGCTCTTAATTGTTTAATAATGTTATATGTTAACAATTTTAAAGTTTTGTTCCCGAGTCAGCCACAGTAGCGTCTATTTTGATAAGCTTTAACAACCCCTCGACCTCCCTGGCAGCATAGCCGGTCAGGACTAATCCGGCCTGCCCGTGGGCAATCAGCTTTTGCAGGGTCTGACACACACAATCTTCTAATTTTTTATTGGGTTTTAAATTTCCCTCGCCCAATCCCAGGGCAGCAAGAAAACCATTATTATAGCCGAGTGCATTCCCTTCAGAGTATCCTTTTTCATAACCGGACTCAAAGCCCAGGTTGTATCCCAGATGATAACCCAAATTTTTGCCTGCGCGGTACGCCTCCCCTTCTGCCTTTTTTTGCTCCAGCAGGTGTTCCCGCGTGCTACAGGCATAACTATGCGCAAAATCTCCGGAGATATTTTCGCCCATGGTCACCGCCCTTTCTTGTAATGGTTGCTCCCTGCAGACAAAAAATACCCAGGGAGTTTAACGGGCTAAATCAACTATCGGATCATGCCTCAAGACCGCCATTTATTTATAGCATACGGGGCATATAATACGGCGCCTAAACCCTCGGTCAATACAAGGCACTCCAATTCATCGACTTTTTCCACAAAACAAGTTAAGATAAACATCTTTTTTTTTAAACCCCTGCAGAACCTTTTGAGAAACAGCTCGTCGATGATGAACAACTTTCCCTTAGAATGTTGAAATCCTTCCACCATAATAGAATACTGACCGTCATCCTGCCTTTTGATTTCTATTATAACAGGTGTTTCCCGGCGCCATCCCGCCGTTTTGTCTATCCCCGCCAGATACTGTCTGGCTTTCTTTACGGCTTCTTCCCTGTTCTTAAACCTGGGACCGATAACCGGGATATTATCACATAAAAATGTTAATACCATGTCTCCCGACCGGTAAGCCATGTAAAAACATACCTCCTCATTAAAACTCGATCGCCAGACGGTCTATTACATTGGATATCCGGTTAAATACAGTCAGCTTTTCAGAGCCGGCAAACAGCAAACCCACTACATCGCGGTTTTCTTTCAGGACCAGGGCGCCGCTGTCCCCGGGCTGAGACGGCATATCGGTAACAACCTGATCGGAAAACCAGATTTTTTCGCCTTCCCTCATTTCAACTTGCAGGGTAGTGCCGATTGATTTCACCACACCCTTGGTCAGCTCTGTGGTCCTGCCGCTTTTTTGTACTTTATCACCCGGTTTGGCCTCTGAAATTTTTCCGATTTCGCCTATATCAATAATACTTGACTCAACGGACTCTATCGAGTCAAGCTTCGCCAGGGCACAGTCAACTGTGTTTTCTGTTTTAAAACGTTTATATATACGTATTTCATAATCGTTCTTTACTATATTCAGAAGCCAGGTAGCCGCTGCGGACACAGCCATTGCCACCGGACAGTCTGATTTTGCAGTGTTTTTTACCAGGGGCACATAGCGGTACAACGTACCGATACGGTCTTCCATCTTTCCCCCGTCATAAGGCCCGGGCTGCAGGATCGGGTCGCCCGAATTGGCCATAACTTCCTGTATACTGGATCCGTTGGCCAAAACATGATTATTTGACAGGATCATCGATTGATTGGTTTTTTTATCCTTTACAACTGCCCCCAGAGTACCGGCTGTTGACTTGTAGTGGGCCACGCTTACCCCCGGCCGGCATGGTCTTGCCCTGGTAGTACGGATTCCGAGCATCCTGACCCGGCCTATTTCAACAACATCTGTTTCCATTCCGTCTATATGGGGGGGGACCATAACTTTCCTGGACATATCCACAGGAGGCAGTTTTTTTTCCACATATACTATAATAGCCGGCTCTCCCGTATCTTTTTCCCTTTTATATTTATAACCCACACCTACGCCAACCACATTTTTCAGGCTTAATATTTTCCCACGGCTCTTTTGCAAGGCCTTGAAATATCGCTCCATCGGCTTTTCTCCTCCTTTGGTATCCTACAAACATCATATGCGGGACACCAAAAAGGGGTACGCGGCCTAATAAGGTGATTTAGGCACCCCAAACCGGTATTTTCCGCGAGTTTCCATACCGCCGATACCGTTAAAGCCCGTTATTGTGCCTTCAATAATTTCTTTAATTGAAATCGGGTCGTAAATAGAAGAATAGGCGATTTTCTCCACCACAAAAACAGGATCGTAAGCATGGATCATCACCCGCTGGGGGGAACTCGCAAAATTGGCGCCGGCTTGCAGAATGGCCTCATAGTGCGACTGACAGGCGCCGGCGAAAATAACCAGATCA